>CAZMQH010000132.1:0-6194 GCA_964568245.1 uncultured Methylomarinum sp. | reverse complement strand
GTTGCCGCTTCTTTATCAGGCATTGTCCATAAGTCATTAAACAGAATTTTCAGGCTAGTTCTTTGATTGAATTTGTAGTCACCTTCATTTCAACGATTTTAATTTCCCTTGGGCTTTCTAAGCCCAAGGCGAGTGAGAATATTTCGGCGCTATTCATAGTCAGGGTTTGATGAGGTAGGAAAATCAGTAATTATAATATTTACACTCGATTTGGCATAGACCCATATTTAATAGGTGATGCTTGTTCATTGTATTCAACAATTTCATAGGATGAATTGTCTGCCATTAGAGCACGAAGCAATTTGTTATTTAGGGCATGGCCTGATTTGTGAGCTTTAAACTCACCCACAATAGCATGCCCTGCCATAAATAAATCACCTACAGCATCAAGGATTTTATGCCGTACAAACTCATCTTTATCTCGAAGCCCATCTTTATTTATGACGCCACTTTCATCTAAACCAATTGCATTATGAAGACTGGCACCTAGCCCTAAGTTGTTTGCTCTAAGCTTCTCTATTTCATCAACAAAACCAAAAGTTCTTGCTCTACTCACTTCTTTAAAATAAGTCGTTGAAGAAAATTCTAAGGTCATTTTTTTAGCTGTATCTTCAAAGGCTGGATGATCGAAATCAATACTAAAAGTCAGCCTGAATCCCTCATAGGGCTTAAAAGAAGCAAGACCTCCTTTATCATTAGCAACCGAAATTGGTTTTAAAATTCTGATAAATTTTTTTGGTGATTTCTGTATTCTTATTCCTGCTGATTGCAATAAAAATATAAAAGGAGATGAGCTGCCATCCATAATAGGTACTTCATCAGCTGTAATATCAATAAAAATATTATCAATGCCAGTCCCTGCCAATGCAGACATTAAGTGTTCAATGGTAGAAATTTTTACTTGCTTGCCGTTGACATTTTTTATGATGGTTGTAGACAGTATTGTTTCTCTAACTAACTCGGGTGATGCGACAAAATTAACGATAGGATCTAAATCTATACGCCGAAAAATAATACCTGTATTTTCTGGAGCGGGTCTTAGAATCAATACTGCTTCATGCCCAGTATGTAAACCAACCCCCTTAGCTTTTATTGTATTTGCAATTGTTTTTTGTTTCACAAGAAGCTCTTAAGTATGATGTGTTTTAAGTGGAATAATGAAGGAACGGAAATCTAAAAATCACCATTCTCTTTGCTTTTTAACTGCTCTCGTAACAGCAATTACGCAGCTATACCCCTCTTTTTTAATGCATCGCTATTAATCAAGGGGCAATACTCGTATATTTTACATTCGTAACTACACTAACTATATCCTCTATTATTAAGGTCTTTTTTATTAGCTAATTTTTCTTTAAAACGCTATTCAGACCTATGCTATCCTGCTTAACGATAGCTCTTAAATTGCTTACTGAGTGGCTGTGTAAATATACAATCAACTGTTGAGCCGCCACCGTAACCATTAATAAAACCCCCGCCATTACTGCAATTGACGCTGAAATTGAACTGTCCAATAAGATAGAAATAGCATAGCCTAGTATTACTGACACTTGAGCATAAGCCGCTGCCAGCCATAACATGCCCTTTAATGATGTCGCGATCAAATAAGCACTACTGGCTGGGATCACCAGTAACGCCACGACTAAAATCGCACCTACAGCATCAAAGGATGCTACTGTGGTTAAAGACACCATAGTCATTAGTAAGTAATGCCAAAAAGTTACGCTTACACCAAGCGATATTGCCAAAGCCGAGTGAAATGCCACTAGCTTAAAGCGTTCAAACGCTAATATGATTAATATCAAGTTTATTACAAATACGACCAAAATCATCCAAAAAGCACGTGGCCCTATATCGATGTCGCCCCATGTAAGCGTATCAAACGGTACAAATGCTATTTCCCCGTACAACACACATTCCTGATCCAAATCAACTTGTCCGGCATAGAGTGAAATCAAAATCACTCCCATTGCAAAAAACCAGGTAAAGATAATGCCAATACTGGCATCCATTTGCAGTTTTCCTAACTGGTGCAACGCATTTGATATCCAAGCAGTGATTAAGCCGATCAAAGTAGCACCAATCATCATAGCTATCATTGAACGGCCGCCTGAAATCAAATACGCCAAGACAATACCTAATAATACTGAATGGCTAATCGCATCTCCTATTAAAGACATGCGACGTAAAATCAAGAACACACCCACCAATGAACAGCTAATTGCCACTAAACTGGCAGTGGCAAGAATCCATATATCACTTATCATGATTCCTCCTTTTTCAATTGAGTTGGAATGAATTTGCCATGAGGCTCATGGTTGGAATAGGGTTCAGCTAGTTCAGCTTCTAACCGTTGCGTTTGCTCTTCAGTTAACAAATGTTCAATTCGCTCTGCACTGTAGTGTCCTTTTTCTGAACTAAGAGAAAGCTGCCTGGTTAAATAGCTTTCCCATAAGCGATGACGCCTAGTTAGATTTATGGCTTGTTCAGAACCTTGCGATGACAGTCGCATTAAACCCATAGAATTTTTTGGCAGTAGCAAGCCTTTTTTTAATAACCGCTTCAATGTTTGCTTCAGCTCACTGAGACTTAAATTACGCTGTGTCAAAATATCTTCTTCGCTAAATTCTAATATCATGCTCACCTTCTCACGCAGATTACCTTGGTTTACTGGGTGGCGTTCATTCAAAATATACAGTGTACGCAAGACATTTTCTTCACAAACTTGGTGACGCAACTGGTGTTTTTTTAGTAAATTTGCAAATAATCCTTTTTGTGGTGCAAACAAAAAGGACACCATAAAAATAAGCGACAGTATCACCACCATCCAAGGGCCTGTAGGCATGGCAGGAGCCATATAGGAAACATTTGCACTCAACAACCCGCTCAAGCCTCCGATAAATGCCGCTGTCACTAGCATGGATGAAAGGTTTTGGTTCCAAAAACGTGCCGCTGCAATGGGTGTGAGTAGTACGGCAGCCATTAATACTACGCCAACAATCTGTAACCCAATCACCACTGACATCACAATCAATAAAGCCAAAACTATTTCATAAAGAGCGACATTCAAGCCCAGCGATTGTGCATAGTTACGATTAAAGGTAATCAAGCGGAATTTCTGGAATAATAACGCTACTACAAAAAGTACGGTTAATGCCACAACAGATAACATAATCACATCACTTGGCAACATGGCCGCCGCTTGACCAAATAAAATTTTATCCAGCCCAGATTTGCCCTCTACTTCCATACCTTGGATATATGAAAGTTGCATTAGTCCTAGTGCAAAAAAAAATGACAAGGTAATAGCCATCGCGGCATCGGGTTTTATTTTTGTGTGTTTCGGTAGCCAATCCATTAAAAACAAGCCCATAAAGCTACTGACCCATGCCCCAAACAGCATCAGCATAGGATTATTACTATGAAATAAAATAAACGCAGTCATCACGCCTGGCAAAGCGGCATGAGCTAATGCATCGCCCATTAAAGAGCGTTTCCGTAAAAAAGCAAAACCACCGATGACCGAGGCACTCATTCCCAAGAGAACAGTGCCTAACGATACCCACACCGCATTCGGATCACTAAACGACCAAAATGTTATAAATAATGACAAATATTCATTAGCAATATAATAAGGTTCATTCATTACCATGTACCTTGTCAAGTCGACTGCGGTATCGTTTTTCTGTCATTTCATTTAATAATGACAGTCGTCCTCCATAAGTCTTATTTAGATTATCTGTGGTTAATACCTCGTCCACCGGACCTGCCGCAACTAAACAAGCATTTATCAAAATAATCCAGTCAAAATACTCACCCACTGTGTTCAAGTCGTGATGCACACATACAATGGTTTTCTTTTCTCTCTTCAATTTATCAAATAATGTAATAATCGCTTTTTCAGTTATCACATCCACCCCAGCAAAGGGTTCATCCATCAAATACAAACTGGCTTTCTGTGCCAAGGCTCGCGCTAAAAAGACACGCTGTTGCTGGCCGCCTGATAATTGATTGATTTGGCGGTTTTTAAATTCCAGCATGCTCAACTGCTGAAGAGCCTGTTCGGCAATGTTTATATCTTGTACGCCCGGGCGCTGCCAAAATTTTAAATGGCCATGTCGTCCCATCAATACAACATCCATCACATTAATCGGAAAGTCCCAATCTGACTCTTCACGTTGTGGCACATAAGCAGTTACTAAACGTTTTTCCGTCAGCGGCTGGCCATAAAGGCTTACCTCACCGCATACTAATGGCTCTAGCCCCATAATGCCTTTCAATAGGGTCGATTTTCCCGCACCATTTGGCCCAACGATGGCAATGGTTTTACCTTCTGGAATGGTAAACGACACATCAGTAAGCACTGGTGTGTGGTTATATCGCATACTCAGTTGTTTGACAACCAAGGGGGAATTGCCAACCTCTTTAGAAAAAGACATTCTATTTCAGTGCTCTTACAATGGTGTTCACATTGTGCTTTACCATGCCAATATAAGTGCCTTCCTGGGTGCCAGATAGTCCCATTGCATCCGAATACAGTTCACCACCAATTTCCAGATCCTGTCCAGATGCATTGAGGCCAGCCACCAGTGACTGTAAAAATTTTTTCGGCACACTCGACTCTACAAATACCGCTTTAATATGGCGTTGAATAATGACCTCCTTTAAGAGTTTAATATCATGCAACCCAAATTCTGTCGCCGTACTAATACCCTGCAGCCCCCTTACTTCCATACCATAAGCTTTACCAAAATAGCCGAAGGCATCATGTGCAGTAATCAGCATACGTTGTGAATCAGGAATGGTCTGGATTTGCTGTTTAACCCATGCATCCAGCTGTTTCAGTTCTGCAAGATATTGATTAGCATTTTTTGTATAGAAATCCATATTTTCTTCATCAATGGAGATTAATTTTTCCAGCACCAGCTTGCCTGCTTTATGCCACAAAGCTACATCAAACCATACATGAGGATCAATTGCATGACCAAAGACGATCAAATCTTTGTCATGAAAGTTTTCGGTAACTGCATTCACAGACTTTTTCCGCGCTATTTTTTCAAAAATATCCTGCATTTTTCCTTCTAAATGCAAACCATTGTAGAAAATAATGTCTGCCTGCTGTAATCGCCGTAAATCACCTTGTGTTGCCTTATATAGATGAGGGTCTACCCCAACACCCATTAATGTTTTTAACGCTACTTTATCTTGTCCTATATTTTTGACCAAGTCTCCAATCATACCAGTCGTTGCCACCACTTTTAATGGCTCTGCATAAGCAATATTCATTAATAATTTCAGTATTAAAAAACTGATTACCCATAACTTTTTCATTTATACTCCTGTTGGAAAAGCATGCTTTTCTTATTCATTTCATCATCGTTATTCTTGAAGCGACATCATATTTAAAATATTCATGCGCTGTCAGTCTCATATAGACTGATACTTCCCTCAGAAGCTGCGGGGGGATATTTACCAATATTCACGTAAGCGAGTGAGGTTAAAAATTTATTCTAAATAGTCGTCGATCCATTTAAGTTAGCTTTGACGTAATAGTTTTGGTGCGAAGTCGAAGCTGACGCAGGGCACCTAGAACCTGTTGATTATCTGTATAGCGATCGTTTTTTCGACATGGAACCCATAACAACCCTTTCGGTTAGGGATAGTGCACCAATTTTTTGTTTTAAAGTTCAAAACCTGCTTAGAATCCAAATAAATAGCAATCATAATACAAATGATTCTCATTTGTATATTAAAATATACTAAATGTGTGAGCAAAGTAGCAATATCTGGCTTCACCGAAGTTAAAATGTCCGCTTTTAATTTTAGAAGAAAGGGCATAATTGAGCAAAAGGTCATTAGAAATAATGTCCTTAAAATAGGAGTTGGGGGTAGGTCTTGCAATCATGGTTTCCTTGATTTATTTATCGCCCTACTGACAGTTGAATCATGCAAACCAAAAGCGGTTGCTATTTGTTACATCGTATAATCGCCTGTTGCGTAAGCTTTTCTCATCCCTTCTTTAGCCATTTTATAATTCTCAACATAATGTTCTAATGCTTTGCCGATGCTTCAGCTTTGTGATTTGGGGGTTTCGCTTAAATCAGCTGATTTTAATATTGCCTGGTTTTGCATCATTCCATCAAAATCTTTTTTACCCAAAAACATCTGATTTTTCAGCGCGTCCCAAACAGGAGGCG
>CAZMQH010000131.1:0-6345 GCA_964568245.1 uncultured Methylomarinum sp. | reverse complement strand
CAAGTTACGGAGATCAAGTAGGTCAAAAAGCTATCAATAGTTTTAGTAATATAACAACGGCTTTTATAGAGATACCTAAAAACATAATTAATACAACCAATAAAAGTAATTTTATATATGGACTTACAGGAGGACTCTTTAAAGGAGCCGTAAATACAGTAGGCAGAGTATTAGTGGGGGTCGTGGATCTAATAACGATACCTATCCCAACTAAATCTATTGTTCAGCCAGTTTATCCTTGGCAAAAATTTGATATAGATACATCATATGGAAAAATGTTCCAACTTGAAAACGATTAGTGAACTTAATGCAATAACATCACCAATCATGCTATTAAACAAGGGCTGATACAAATCAGCCCTTGCAAAACACCACTAAACCGAAAAACTTTCCCCGCAACCACATTCACCTGTTGCATTAGGATTATTAAATTTAAATGATGCATTTAAGCCATTTTTAACATAATCAAGCACAAGTCCATCAAGCTTATCCATATCATCTTTTTCAACTAATACTTTAATACCAGACTGTTCAAAAACGATGTCTGTTTCAGTCTGGTTATCTGCATAATCAATGGTGTATGCAAAACCAGAACAACCTGAGACTTTAGTGCCTACTTTTAAACCGATACCCGAACCACGTTTCTGTAGTTGTTTTTCAATTTGATTTGCTGCATTTTCTGTTACTGTAATTGTCATTTTTCCTCGCTTAATCTTTCATCACAAAAGATTTTAATACTGTAATAAACTGTTCAATTTCTGCGGCTGTATTATCTTTTCCAAAACTAACGCGTATAGCGCCTTTGGCTACCTGATAATCTACTCCCATTGCCATGAGTACTGCACTTGCTTTTCCGCCGCCAGAAGCACAGGCAGACCCACTTGAGACTGCAATATTCTTTTGGTCTAACTGCATAAGTAGCATTTCACCATCTAGACCTTTAATACTAAATTGCAAAGTATTAGGTAATCTTTCCACCTGTTCAGAGAAAAGGGTGACATTAGGGATAGATTTCAACCCTACTTCCAATTGTTGTCTTAATTTAAGGCAATACGCTGATCTTGATTCTAGTTCTAATAATGCCAATTCAGCCGCTTGACCAAAACCAACAATGGCTGCAACATTTTCTGTTCCAGCTCGCCAGCCATTCTCTTGCCCCCCCCCGATTAACAAAGGAGTCTGGGGTAGAGTCTTACTCACTACCAAGGCTCCACATCCTTTAGGCCCATAAATTTTGTGGCTGGATAAACTCATTAAATCAACGCCTAACCGAGGAAAAGAAACGGGGATTTTTCCTACTGCTTGTACTGCATCGGTATGCATCAGAATATGTTCTGGCTTGAGCAACTGGGTAATCCCTGCAATATCTTGGATTACTCCTGTTTCATTATTAGCCATCATCACTGAAACTAATTCAGGCCGTGCAGAACGCTGAACAAGTTCTGTAATAACCGACAACTTGACAATACCTTGGCCGTTGACAGTAACAGGCTGTGATCGGCCACCCCATTGACTAGAAAATTCACTAATTGATGGGTGTTCAATGTCAGATGTCGCTATTGAAGCGCTTTTCGGCACACAATTCAAAGCAAGGTTATTTGCTTCAGTCCCCCCACTGGTAAATAAAACTTGTGACGGTTGCACTTCAACCAACGCGGACACTTGTTCTCGCGCAGTATCAATTGCACTTCTAACAATGCGTCCCATTTTATACAGGCTGGATGGATTACCGTAAAAAGTTTTAAGGTACGGTAACATCGCCTCTACAACTCGGTCATCGACTGCTGTTGTAGCATTATGATCAAAATAAATCATTAAACTCTTAAACAGATATTTTTTCTTGCTGTGTTAGTGTAACAACTTGCTCCAGAGTGTGATCTTGTCTATTAGCTACCTCTGTAACAGGCGCTCTTTCCAATAACTCACCTAAACTAATTCCTTGTAAATAAGTTCGAATCTGATCACTCAGTCCCACCCACAAATCATGAGTTAAACAAGGCAACCCATCTTGGCAATCACCCGTACCGCCACATTTTGTTGAGTCAATAGGCTCATCTACTGCACAAATAATATCTGCAATGTTTATCTCTTTGGCAACTCGACTTAACTTGTAGCCACCACCAGGGCCTCGCACCCCAACAACTATTCCTGCTTTACGCAAGCGTGCAAACAATTGTTCTAAATAGGATAAAGAAATTGTTTGTCTTGTGGCAATATCCGTTAAGGTGACTGGTTTATTTTGACTATGAAAAGCCAGATCAAGCATTGCTGTTACCGCATAACGGCCTTTCGTTGTTAATCGCATAAAAATTCCAAATAAACTTATAAATAGTAAGCTTACTATAAATAAACCCAGTAATTTAGTCAAGTATTAACAACACCCTATCATGACTCTTTAATTTCACAATCATCAAGTGGGGGAATTTTTTGCTCTCTATAATCAATACCCGACTCATTGAGAACCTTATGCATATTCTCTAATTGCCTATCCATGGCATGAATATGGTCCAGCATATGATTAATGGCATGCGCAACAGGATCTGGCATATCTGAAGTTGCTCCATAAGCATTAAAACCCATTTTTGTCGCTATTTCTTCTCGCTCCTTCGTTGCTTTATTGTTTTTTGTATCAACAATACGCCCAGGAATCCCAACCACTGTTGCGCCTGCTGGCACAGCTTTAACCACAACTGAATTTGAGCCAACTCGGGCTCCTTCCCCAATTTCGATAGGCCCTAATACTTTTGCTCCAGCCCCTACTACCACTCCATTTAGCAGAGTTGGATGCCGCTTCCCTTTATTCCATGAGGTTCCCCCTAAAGTGACGCCATGATACAAAGTACAATCATCACCAATAATGGCGGTTTCACCTATCACAACCCCCATACCATGATCAATAAAAAATCGTCGCCCAATCACTGCTCCAGGGTGTATTTCAATTCCCGTTAACCAGCGTCCAATATGTGAAATAAAGCGCCCTAGCCAACGAAACCCTCGCCCCCAGCAGTAATGAGCAATTCGATGAATCATCACGGCATGAAAACCAGGGTATGTTGTAATAACTTCAAACACCGATTGTGCCGCCGGGTCTCTGTCAAAAACACAATTAATGTCTTCTTTAATCAATCGAAACATACATTTTACTTATCATTATGAGTTTGAGAAAACCTTAAAATACCTCGTAGAATATCCACTTCTTTAGTATTTAACGCGACTCGGTTATAAATTCTGCGTAACCGTCGCATAATGGATTGCGATTTATCGACATGTAAAAAACCAATATCTGCCAATGTTTGTTGCAAATGCTCATAAAACAATTCCATTTGCTTGGCACTGGCCAATGTTTCCTCGTTTTTATCACCAATCGTACTGTTTTCCTTTTGCCCAGAAGCAATAAATAACTCATAAGCAACTACCTGTACTGCTGCGGCCAAATTTAACGAGCTATATTCAGAATTACAAGGAATGCGTAATAAATAATGACATAAGTCTAATTCATGGTTTTTTAAACCTGAATTCTCTCTGCCAAAAACAATCGCTATCTTGTCTCTAGCTTTAGTTTCAACAGGCTGTACAAATTTTTCAGCACATTCTCTAGCCGTCAATACAGGCCAGCTTATGGTTCTATCGCGAGCACTAGCCCCTAAAACAATCTGACAATCAGCAATAGCTTCTTGCAAAGTTTCATACACAATAGCCGAACTTAAGATATCATCAGACCCAGCGGCTCTGGATGTTGCATCTGCACTGGGAAAAATCTTAGGGGTAACCAGACAAAGTTCACTCAAGGTCATATTCTTCATAGCACGAGCGACCCCTCCTATATTTCCAGGATGAGACGTTTCTACCAAAACAATTTTAAAATTTGAAAGCATTTGTAACACACATTTAGATAAAATAGAACACTATACCAAAAGTTTTGTTATGCTAGAGGGTTTTCTCACTGCTCATATCTAATTCGACTATGCACCCAATGCTTAATATCGCCATCCGTGCCGCAAGGAATGCTGGGGACTTAATTCAACGTTCATCAGAAAATGTTAGTCAACTCACTATTAGCAAAAAAAGTAAAAACGATTTTGTTACTGAGGTTGATCGTATGGCCGAACAAGAAATCATTCAAGTCATTAAATACGCTTACCCTGACCACGGCATTCTTGCTGAAGAAAGTGGAGAGCATAAAGGCAATGATTATACTTGGGTAATCGACCCTTTAGACGGAACAACTAACTTTTTACACGGCTATCCTCAATATGCTGTTTCCATTGCTTTAAAACACAAAGGGAAAACAGAAGTTGGTGTTGTTTATGACCCATTGAGAGATGATCTATTTACCGCTGAAAAAGGCGGCGGCGCAACCTTAAATAACCGTCGCATTAGAGTAAGCAACCAAACTGATCTAAACTCAGCGCTTATTGGAACGGGCTTCCCTTTTAAATACCCTCAACATTTAAATGCTTATCTAAGCATGTTTAAAGAACTAACTCCTAAAACAGCGGGCATTAGACGCGCGGGTTCCGCCGCACTAGATTTAGCTTATCTTGCTGCGGGTAGGTTAGATGGTTTTTGGGAAATTGGCCTTAAAGAGTGGGATTTTGCTGCAGGTATTTTGTTAGTTCAAGAAGCTGGAGGTGTTGTTACTGACTTTTCTTTTGAAGATAGGTTTGTGCAATCTGGCAATATTATTACTGGCAACCCAAGAATGCATCAGGCATTGTATCAATCTATTCAGCCTTTTGTGACTGAGCAGCTGAAATAACAGGATCAAAAACTTCGCTATACTTCGCGCGGTCACGGATGCGGATTTTATAGCGAGTTGATTTTTATCGATAGCAAGGCGCTGAAATGGGCGCATAGCTGGCTACACAACCACTTCAGCAACGTAGCCTATCGGCAAAAATCAACCGATAGAAAACCGCATCCGTGACCGCGCGAAGTATAGAACTGACTTTATGCTGTTCTAGCGAAAACCTTAGCGCCACAGAATTTTATCACTGCCCTCCTTTTCACCTTAAAAGCAAACTTTAAACCCTGCCTCTTTTTTTGCTAGGTACATCTTTCTATCGGCTGTTTTAATCAACTGTTCACCATCAATATCATGATCCAGACTTGTTTCTGCTATCCCAATACTAAGTGTATAGTCGCTATACCTATCTCTAAATGCTTTTATTATTTTATTACAAATTATTTTTGCTTCTTTAATATCACATTCCGGAAGAATAATACAGAACTCATCCCCACCATACCGACAAGGAATATCAGTAACCCTAATGTTCTTAAGAAGAATCCCCCCTATATTTTTCAGCACTTCATCGCCTTTTACATGGCCATGCTTATCATTAATATCTTTAAATTTATCAATATCGAAATACACCAAGGATAGTATGGATTGGCGTCTTTTTGCTACTAAAAGTTCTTTTCTCAAAGCGTCTTGCATTGCTCTTTGATTACATATATTTGTTAAAGGATCTATTCTTGCTTGCTCTTCCAACTGCTTGGTTCTTTCCGCTACCTTTTCTTCCAACCCTTTTGCATATACTTCTGTCCTTTTTTTTGCTGTTTCTATTTCCCCCACCAAACTATCAATATAAGTATCAAATACCAATGTGACATCAAAATAAAGAAGCTTATCTAACGCATCTATAGAGCCCCTTAAAACTTCTTCATTTTCAATAGTTTTCTGTAATGTTTTAATCAGGATTTCTTTTAATGTTCTGACTGCCGAGAGATAAAGCGTTGGTTCAACACCTATTCGCTTATGCACCAAGCCAATACGTAAACGATTATTTACATATTCACTATCATAATGACCTGAAAAAAGATCAATCACATATCTACGCTGAGCAACACGTAATCGCCTTAGTGTATCTGCATCCCCAATCAAAAGAGAGATTTCATCTATTTCTGTTTGTTTTTGGTAAAACTCATCAACAATGTCATCAATATGCTCCTCAAGCTCTAGCTTATAGTCTGCCAATAATCCAAGCGCCTTATTATCAAGACCAAGTAACGCCATACGACGTGAAATTTCAGCATCACTGATTTGCATCTGCTCAAGCAGTGTTTTTTCTATCCGCCTCAAAGGCCCTCTCCTTTATTATTTATTATTATATACTTCGCATATTTTATAAAAGCAATTGATTTTCCTGTCATTTCGACCAGCAACTGGTCATCTCGACGATAGAATGACTGTAGAATACAGGAGGTAGAGCAATACAAGAGCAATTGCAGAGAAGTCTTGCCTTCTTCAACAGAGCAAGACTTCTCCCCCAGGCCGAAATAACAACATATGCAGAGTAGTTACTCATGATCTATCATTATTAATAAAAAACATACTGCATTACG
>CAZMQH010000130.1:0-6348 GCA_964568245.1 uncultured Methylomarinum sp. | reverse complement strand
CTTAGTTACTCAATTTCGTTGGCTAATCTCTCTGCATAGCCTGTATAAGCACGGGGAGTCAGGGCTTGCAGTGATTTTTTAGCGTCTGCTGGAATTTCAAGTTTTTCAATAAATTCAAATAGGTCTTCAGGTGTTATTTTGTTGCCTCTTGTTAATTCTTTTAATTTTTCATAAGGTTTTTCAATACCGTAGCGACGCATAACCATTTGAATAGGTTCTGCCAATACTTCCCAGTTGTTATCTAAATCAGCTTCAAGTGCATCAGCATTAAGTTCTAATTTAGAAATACCTTTTAAAGAAGATTGAATTGCAATACTGGTATGTGCGACCCCTACGCCAATATTGCGTAAAACAGTTGAATCGGTTAGATCACGTTGCCAGCGAGAAACAGGTAGTTTTTCACTAAGAAATGAAAAGATAGCATTTGCCAAACCTAAGTTACCTTCTGAATTTTCAAAATCAATAGGATTAACTTTATGCGGCATGGTGGATGACCCCACTTCACCCGCAATAGTTTTTTGTTTGAAATAACCTAAAGAAATATAGCCCCAAACATCACGATTAAAATCCAATAATATGGTGTTAAAGCGGGAAAGAGCATGAAAATATTCAGCAATATAATCATGAGGTTCAATTTGAATAGTATAGGCATTCCAAAATAGGCCTAATGATTCAACAAATTCTTTAGCAAATTTTTCCCAGTTAATTTCAGGGTAGGCAACGCTATGTGCATTGTAGTTACCCACCGCACCATTTGTTTTACCTAATAATTCAACGGCTTCAAATTGTTCTTTTTGGCGCAATAATCTAGCGACTACATTGGCAAACTCTTTGCCCGTTGTGGTGGGGCTTGCCGTTTGTCCATGAGTTCTAGACATCATAGGTTGGCTTGCTGTATCAATAGCGACTTGTTTAATCGCTTCAATACAGTCGACTATTTCAGGGAGTAGAGTGCCTCGGCCTTCTTTCAGCATTAGGGCATAAGACAGATTATTAATATCTTCTGAGGTGCAAGCAAAATGAATAAATTCATTTACTTTATGTAACTCAGCATTGTCAGCAATTTTTTGTTTAAGAAAATACTCAACTGCTTTTACATCATGATTAGTGGTTCTTTCAATATCTTTAATGTTTTGAGCGTCATCTTCTGAAAATTGGCTGACAATATTGTTAAGCAGTTGATTAGCTGTTTCGCTAAACTCAGGAACTTCGGTGATTTGAGGGTGTTTAGCTAAAGCTTGTAGCCAACGTACTTCCACCTTGACACGATAACGAATTAAACCAAATTCGCTAAAAATAGGGCGATAAGCTTCAACTTTGCTTGCGTAGCGTCCATCAATAGGTGAAATAGCGGTAAGGGAAAAATTTGTCATTAACGTGTGTGTCCTGTTATTTGGGCGATGTCTAAGTAAGTTGTGGAAACAAATTAAGGAGCTATTCAACGATTTATAATTAGGAGTGCAAAAAACAAGTTTTTGCTTAATCCTACAAAGTATAAAAACTTGTTTTTATACTCCAAGTAACAATAGCAACCCAAAGTAAATAATTATACAAAAATATGCTGAGTAGTTAACAAAATAATTATATAAACGGAACAGCTATTTAAAGCAGTCTAATTTAATTCAAGGTTTTACTGTAGTAAATTATTCATTATATTTAGATTCAATAATTCCGCCACCTAAGCAAATATCACCATTATAAAACACCACGGATTGTCCGGGTGTAATGGCTCGTTGTGAGTATTCAAACACAACTTTACAGCGCTCATTATCTAAAGGAATCAGCTCACAGGCCTGGTCACTTTGGCGATAACGTGTTTTAGCTTTGCAATAGATAGCTTCAGTCAGTGGTTTATTATTGCACCAATCCAGCTGGCTAGCTTCTAATGTATTATGCAGCATTAACGGATGATCGTGTCCCTGACCAACAATTAAAATATTATTATCTAAATCTTTTTCTAAAACATACCAAGGTTCATCTGGTGCATTTTTAACGCCGCCAATTCCTAGGCCTTGTCTTTGGCCAAAAGTGTAATACATTAAGCCTTGGTGTTTGCCTATATATTGGCCTTCAGGTGTACGCATTTCACCAGGTTGAGTGGGGAGGTAACGTTGTAGAAACTCAGAGAATTTTCGTTCACCAATAAAACAAATTCCTGTGCTGTCTTTCTTTTTATGATTATCAAACCCAGCTGTTTTAGCCATGGCACGTAATTCTGGTTTATGTAGGTCACCAATGGGGAATAAGGTTTTTGATAGCGCTTTTTGGCCTAAGGTATATAAAAAGTAACTTTGTTCTTTATTAGGGTCTAAACCTTTTAATAATTGAAACTCACCGTTATGTTCTTGTACGCGAGCATAATGCCCTGTGGCAATATAATCGGCCTTTAAGTCTTCAATGGCATAGTTTAAAAAGGCTTTGAATTTCACATGCTTATTACATAAAATATCAGGATTTGGCGTGCGACCAGCTTTAAATTCTGATAAAAACACTTCAAATACTTCGTCCCAGTATTCAGCGGCAAAATTAACGGTTTTTAATTCAATCCCTAACTTATCACTCACTTGCTGGGCATCAGCTAAATCTTCCATAGCGGTGCAATATTCAGTGCCATCATCTTCTTCCCAGTTTTTCATAAACAAACCAGTCACATGATGACCTTCTTCCAGTAACTTTAAGGCAGTGACTGATGAATCTACACCGCCTGACATACCGACAATTATATTTTTACTCATACTTTAAATCTATGGGTCTAAATCTAAATAAGACTCTAATAAGGATAAGGGATAACGCTCACCCTCGAGGTAAGCACTGATTGTTTTTAAAACCAAGGGGCTTCGTAATTGAGATTTTTTTTCAGCTATTTGTTCACGATCAAGCCAATGTGTTGCAATAATGTCGTCATCTAGTGCTTGATCGGCGTTAAACGAGTGAACTTTTCCTGCAAAACAAACTCTTAAAAAACTAGAGAATTCAGGGTTTTTACGCCATAGCTGAATGGCAATAATGTTTTCAGGTTCAAATTGCCAGGCCGTTTCTTCATTAACTTCTCGCTTAACCGCAGAAATAATTGATTCGCCATTTTCTAAATGCCCAGCAGGTTGATTAAAGGCAATGCCACTATCGGTATGCTCTTCAACTAATAAAAATTTATTGTCTTTTTCGACGACTGCGGCAACCGTAACATGGGGCTTCCAAACCATGATTTTCTCAATTTTGGTAAAGACTATATTTTACTAGAATTGTTTTATTGATGTGTAAAGATTGAAATATTCAACTTTAGCCACTATGTTACACTTTAAGGAATTATAAAAAATAAAGTTTGAGTATGTCTGATATTGATCCAAGCCACGATGATGATAGTGGTGTTGCCGTACAAGAAGCCGCACCTAAGTTAAAGCGACCGCCTTTATATAAGGTTGTATTGTTAAATGATGATTTTACACCGATGGGTTTTGTAGTAGAAATTTTAACCGATTATTTTAATATGAATGAAGATAAAGCAACGCAAGTGATGTTGCAGGTTCATACCAGTGGTGTCGGTGTCTGTGGTGTATTTAGCAAAGATGTAGCTGAAACAAAAGTACATATAGTTAATGAATACTCGCGTGAAAACCATCACCCATTGATGTGTACGATGGAAGAAGCGTAAGTTTTAAGGAATAATTATGTTAAGTAAAGAACTGGAAATAACACTAAACCAAGCATTTACTAATGCCCATAGTAAACGCCATGAATTTATTACGGTAGAGCACTTACTTTTAGCGCTACTGGATAATGAATCGGTCAAGCCCATTGTCTTAGCCTGTGGTTGTGACACTGTGGCGTTAAGTGCCGAGTTAACTCAATTTATTGATGAGACTGTCTCGCTTATCCCAGAGAATCTACAGCGTGAAACTCAGCCAACTTTGGGTTTTCAGCGTGTATTGCAGCGCGCTGTTTTTCATGTTCAGGCTTCTGATAAAAAAGAAGTGACAGGGGCTAATTTATTTATTGCCTTGTTTAGTGAGCAGGATTCACATGCTGTTTATATTTTAAGTAAGTATGAAATCAGCCGTTTAGATGTCGTTAACTATTTAGCACATGGCATCACTAAAGTTGAACAGGATTCTGATAAAGAGGGTAACGATTCATTAGCAGCTGAAAAAAATGGTACAGAACCAACAGAGTCATCACCTCTAGAAAAATATGCAACTAATCTTAATGAAGAGGCTCGTCTTGGTAGGATTGACCCCTTGATTGGTCGTGAGCAAGAGGTTGAGCGTACTATTCAAGTGCTTTGTAGAAGGCGCAAGAATAATCCTTTATTGGTAGGGGAGTCAGGCGTTGGTAAAACCGCCATTGCAGAAGGTCTGGCTAGACGGATTGTTGAAGAAGATGTACCCGATGTATTGTTAGGTGATGTTATTTATTCATTGGATTTAGGTGCTTTGGTTGCGGGGACTAAATACCGTGGTGATTTTGAAAAACGTCTAAAAGCACTCATTAATCAACTTAAAAAACAATCTGAATCTATTTTATTTATTGATGAAATTCATACCATTATTGGGGCGGGGTCTGCTTCAGGTGGCGTGATGGATGCCTCTAATTTAATTAAGCCTGTGTTAGCCTCGGGTCAATTACGTTGTATAGGTTCGACAACTTATCAAGAATATCGTGGTATTTTTGAAAAAGATCACGCTTTGGCGCGACGTTTTCAAAAAATTGATGTGGTTGAGCCAACGGTTGAAGATACGGTTGCAATTTTAATGGGGTTGCGGTCACGTTTTGAAGAGCATCACGATTTAAAATACACTAAAGAAGCCATACGATTAGCCGCTGAATTATCAGATCGCTTTATTACGGATAGATTTTTACCTGATAAGGCCATTGATGTTATTGATGAGGCGGGGGCTAGGCAGCGGTTGTTTAAAGAGGATGAGCGTAAAACGACGATTGATACCGGCGAAATTGAAGAGATTATAGCCAAAATTGCCCGTATTCCAGAAAAATCGGTATCGAGTAATGATAAGGATAAGTTACAGTCTCTTGAGAAAAACTTGAAAATGTTGGTGTTTGGACAAGATGAAGCTATTTCTGAATTGGCTTCGGCTATTAAGCTTTCTCGTGCAGGGTTGAGAGACACCACTAAAACAATAGGCTCTTTTCTATTTTCTGGGCCAACTGGCGTAGGTAAAACAGAAGTCACTAAGCAATTAGCTAAAGTTCTGGGTGTGGAGTTGATTCGTTTTGATATGTCAGAATATATGGAGCGTCACACTGTCTCTCGCTTGATTGGTGCTCCTCCTGGGTATGTGGGTTATGATCAGGGTGGTTTGTTGACTGAAGCGGTTAATAAGCATCCTCATGCTGTTTTATTGTTGGATGAGCTGGAAAAAGCCCATCCAGATGTATTTAACTTATTATTGCAAGTGATGGATCATGGTTCTTTAACTGATAACAATGGTAGAAAGGCTGATTTCCGAAATATTATTTTAGTGATGACGACTAATGCAGGGGCGGAGGAGGGAAGCCGCGCTTCCATTGGGTTTACACATCAGGATCATGCGTCTGATAGTTTAAAAGTGATAGAGCGGAATTTTTCACCTGAATTTAGAAACCGTTTAGATGCTATCGTACAGTTCAAGCCATTAGATATATCAATTGTAGGCAGTGTGGTTGATAAATTTATTTTTGAGTTGGAGCATGTGCTTGCTGAAAAGAATGTGACCTTATCTTTAGGTGCTGACGCTAGATTATGGTTGGCTGAAAATGGATGTGACCCTAAAATGGGTGCAAGGCCAATGGCGCGATTAATTCAAGAAAAGATTAAGAAGCCGCTAGCCAATGATTTGCTGTTTGGAAAGTTAGCAAATGGCGGGCATGTAAAAATCTATGTTGAGGATAAGGAGTTGGCTTTTACTGTAGAAAGTAAAGACCTTGTTGTTGCAGAAAATAACTAACTCGATGCTTTTCCCCACTGACTAGGCTTAAAAATGGCTTAGTTCAGTGAGGGATAAGCAAAAAGTGTCGATCTTTTTTAACGCATACGGAAAGTAATACGACCTTTAGTTAAATCATAAGGTGTCATTTCAACTTTAACTTTATCACCCGTAAGAATACGAATGTAATGTTTACGCATTTTTCCTGAAATGTGAGCGGTAATAATGTGACCGTTTTCTAATTCTACGCGAAACATAGTATTAGGAAGCGTATCAATTACTTTCCCGTCCATTTCAATCTGATCTTCTTTTGCCATCTTTTATTTTAGTCTAGTATTCAAAGCCCAACATAATAGCATAGGTTGTTTGTTAGCAGTAGCAGACTTTTGTATTTTTACTTGAGAACTGAAGGTGATTGTGACTAAAT
>CAZMQH010000129.1:0-6351 GCA_964568245.1 uncultured Methylomarinum sp. | reverse complement strand
CTAAGCTGGACGGATTCTTTGTCCAATCATTTCACCTAATTGTACTTTTTTACCTGCTTTAAATTCATTTTCCCAAGCCACTTTATCTTTTCCAAATAACACAATAATCGTTGATCCCATATTAAAGCGTCCCATTTCTTCACCTTTATCAATAACAGGCGCGTCATCTTGGTATTTCCATGAACGGACTGATTCAATAGAGGGAGGTGTAACCACACCATGCCAAGTTGTTTCTATGCTGGATACAAAAATAGCACCCACTAAAACTAATGCCATCGGGCCTAATTCAGTATCAAATAAACAGGCAACACGTTCATTCCTGGCAAATAGGCCTGGAACTGAATTGGCTGTTGCACCATTAACACTAAATAAACGACCAGGAATATGGATCATTTCAGTTAAGGTGCCTTTAATAGGCATATGTAGGCGATGATAATCTTTGGGCGATAGGTAAATAGTAGTGAATGAACCATTTTCAAAAGGTTTTGCTATTTCTGCGTCACCCCCTAATAAATCAATCGCGGTAAATGATTTTCCTTTAGCTTGAAATATCTCACCTTGTTTGATTAAGCCAGCCTGGCTGACAGCCCCATCGGCAGGGCAAGCAATACTATTTTCAACCGTGGTGATAGGTCTTACACCCACTTTAAGTTCACGAGTAAAAAAATGATTAAAACTAGCGAAGTTATTAATATCCTGTTCCTTAGCTTCAGACATATTAACGCCATAAACTTTAATGATTTGACTGATCATTAAGTTTTTCCAAACTTTAATTTTAGAATGGGTGAATTTTGACATCACTTTAGATAGAAAGTGATGTGGCAATATATATTGCGGTAATGTTGTTAATGCTTCTTTGATTGTCATGATTTTTTGTAGTACAAATTTTATTTATAGTCGGGAATCTGTAACTACTCAGCGTATTAAAATTGCAATACAGCCTTGCTCTAAAGCCCTCTCCAGAGGGAGGAGGGTTGGGTGAGGGGAAATCAAAAAGCATCTCTTTTTCAATATTATTATGTTCTCTCATATTAAAAAAACAAAGAGAATTAAGGAAAAAGAAACTATTTTAATTCCTCCTCACCCCAACCCTCTCCAGCAAGAGAGGGCTTAAGAACAAAACCTCATGGCTATTTAAATATGCAGAGTGGTTTACGGGGGTTTTTATATCTAGGGGAGTAACCCTTGCAACAGCGCTATTTTTCATAAAGTTAAAAAAAATCTCGAAAACTGAGGAAAAATAATGAATAATAAGCGGTTGTTAAAAAAATATATGGGATATTCTATCAGTAATGAAACTGGATAAAATTAAACTTTCCGGATTTAAATCCTTTGCTGATCAAACCACGATTACTATTAAAGGTAATTTGACCGCTGTTGTTGGGCCAAATGGTTGTGGCAAGTCAAATGTGATTGATGCTGTACGTTGGGCAATGGGGGAGAGTTCTGCCAAACATTTGCGTGGTGGGAGTATGGCCGATGTTATTTTTAATGGTTCATCAGGTAGAAAACCCGTTAGCACCGCTTCAGTTGAACTGATCTTTGATAACAGTGAAGGTAAAGCGGGAGGTGAATATTCTCAATACACCAGTATCTCAATAAGAAGGCAAGTGAGTCGGGATGGCCAATCTCAATACGCATTAAATGGATCAAAATGTCGACGTAAAGATATTACTGATTTGTTTTTAGGCACTGGCTTAGGCGCTAGAAGTTACGCAATTATTGAACAGGGCACAATATCTAGAATGGTTGAGTCCAAACCTGAGGAATTACGGGTTCATATTGAAGAAGCGGCAGGAATTTCTAAATATAAAGAGCGTCGGCACGAAACTGAAATACGGATGAGGCATACAAGGGAAAACCTTGAGAGACTTGATGATTTACGGGAAGAAGTTGAAAAACAATTAGAAAATTTAAAAAAGCAATCAGAAAAAGCTGAAAAATTTACCGATTTAAAAAAGCAAGAACGCCAATATAAGAAAGAATTGTTAGCCTTACGCTGGAATAGCTATCATCAAACATCACAGCAATTAGAAAGTAATTTACAAAAAATAGCGACAGAACATAATCGTTTATTTGTGTTGTTGCGTGAAACAGATAAATCAATTGATAGTCAACGAATTGAGCAAAAAAGTCAGCAGCAAAATATAGATTCTGCACAACAGGAATTTTATCATGTGGTTGCTGAAGTCAGTCGCTTACAGCAAACGATTAAACATAATGAAAGCAGTCACCAAGAAACGGTGATTGAAATCGGTCGCTTAACGCAACAAGCCGAGCAAGCAAATAATGAATATGAGCTTGATGTGCAACAGTTAGAAGAAATCAAAGAAAGTTTATTTGAAGCCGAAGAAAGCCAGATTATGGCTTCTGAACAAGTTGAAGATAGTTTAATTAAGCAGCGTGAATCACAACAAACAAAAGCCAGTTGGCAGGTTCAATGGGAAAGTTATTTAACAGAAAGCTCTAAGTATAAAGAACAAGTTGAGGTTCAGAAAGTTAAGCTGACTCATCTTTCTAGCCAATCTCAACAATTACAACAACGCTTAGATAAATTACAAAATGAGCACAGTGAATTATCAAATACTGATTTATTGGCTGAAATTGAATCTTTAGATAGTAGTATTGAATTAATTGAGACGGATAGAGAAGACTTACAGGTACAACTTGAAATTATTTATGCTTTAATTATTGAAAAGCGTCAGAAAGTTAAAGAATTTCATAGTCAATTACATCAAGACCGGTCTGAGCATCATAAAGTCAGTGGAAAAATCACTTCTCTAGAATTATTGCAGCAACATGCAATGGGGAAAGATAAAAAAGAATTACAACAATGGTTAGAAAAAACACAGTTACTCAATAAGCCACGTTTGGCGGAATTTATAGAAGTTGAGGATGGCTGGGAGAATGCAGTTGAAGTGGTTTTAGGAAGTTACCTTGAGGCTATTTGTGTGGATAATACTGATCAATTAGTTCAGAGTCTACAATTTTTGACTGAGCAATCTGTTACTTTATTTGAAACTCAACAATCAGAGAAACCGTCTACAGAGCAGAAAAACTCCCTGATTGCTAAGGTGGTATCACCCTGGAATTTAGCTAGTTTATTGTCGGGTATCTATTGTGTGGATGACATTGAACAAGCAAAGCAGCAAAGTAAAAACCTGTTAGATTATGAATCAATCATTACCAAAGCAGGAGATTGGGTTGGGCCTAACTGGATTAGAATTTCAAGAAGTACAGACAGTAAAAGTGGGGTTTTGCAACGTGAAAAGGATTTGCGTGATTTAAAGCAACGACAAATTGATTTAAGTGAAAGTATTCAAAGTAATGAAGAATTGCTAGAAGAAACGGAATTAGGCTTAAAAGATGCTGAAACTAATCGCGAAAGTTTACAGCAAAGAGATAAGGTATTAGGGTCTGAATATTCGACAAAAAGCGCCCAATTCAGTGCTTATTCTGCTAAACAAGAGCAGCAACAACAGCGATTAAATCAAGTTAGCCTTGATATAGAGGATGTTATAGCTGAAACAACCGATATTGCCGAAACAGCTAATGAAGTAGAAGAATTGAGAGATAGTTCTGAAGAAATGCTAGAACAATGGTCTAAGAAAAAAGATGATTTAGAATTGCAAAATCAGCAATTACAGACCTTGCAATATACTAACGATTTAACGGTTAATGAAGCCCAAAAAAATGTACATACCTTACAAGGTAGAATTGATTCGTTAAAAGCATCAGAAACATTGACCAGCAGACAAATAGAACGCTTGCAGATACAAAATCAACAAGCTTCTGAACGTATTGCTGAGTTGGATAATAAATTGAATTCTACACTGATGCCACTAGATGATGAAAAACTGCAATTAGAAACATTTGTTGAGCATAAAGCAGAGTTAGAGGATAAATTACAACAAGAACGTAGCGAGCAACAAGAAACAGAAGCATTGATTACTCAGTTGGCTGAGCAGCATACGCATACGCAACGAGCGATGGAACAGCAGAAAGAGTCTTTAGATAAGGTCAGGTTTGAGCAACAAGATAGTAATGTCCGCCAGCAAACCATTACTGAACAATTAGAAGAAATTGATGCCGATCCTGAGCAAATATTACAACAGCTAACGGCGGATGCAGAAGAGCTGGAATGGAAACGTAGACTGGAAAGTTTTATTAAACAAATTGATCGATTAGGTTCAATCAATTTAACGGCGATTGAGGAATATAAATCACAAGCTGAACGAATGAACTTCTTAAATGAACAGCGTGATGATTTGATGGAAGCATTGGATACTTTAGATCTAGCCATAAGTAAAATTGATAATGAAAGTAGGCGACGGTTTAAAGAAACGTTTGATAAAATAAACAATGGATTGCAAATAAAATTTCCCAAACTTTTTGGTGGGGGACAAGCATACCTAGAATTAACGGATACAGATTTGTTAGAAGCAGGAGTTAATATTATTGCTCGGCCTCCTGGTAAGAGGAATAGTTCTATTCACTTATTATCGGGTGGGGAAAAAGCATTAACAGCGGTTGCTTTGGTTTTTTCTATTTTTGATCTGAATCCAGCCCCCTTTTGTTTGCTTGATGAAGTTGATGCCCCATTAGATGATGCGAATGTGGTACGATTTTCTCAGATGGTTGAAGAAATGTCGGCAACAGTACAATTTTTATATATTTCACATAATAAAGTAACAATGGAAATTGCAAAGCAATTAACAGGGGTTACCATGAAAGAACCAGGTGTTTCACGTATGGTTTCGGTAGATATTGAAGACGCAGTAGAGATGGCAGAAAGTTAATGGATAAAGATTTATTAAGAATAGTGATTATTGCAGCTGGTGTTACCGTGGTAATAGGTATGCTGTTGTGGAGTTTGTTGAAAAATAAAAAAAGTCGTGGCATTAACTTTGTTGATAAAGGTAATCCACTGGAAAATATAGATAAATCATTAATAATCAATACAGATAATGATGATTTTGATATTGTTTCTATTGGCTCGGCAGTCGAAAATGATTTTGAAGCAGACCCAATTTCAATTGCGAGTGAAGAGGGTTATGTCGAAGAAATCACTGATCCAATAGAGCCGCCACCAAGCAAAGTAGAAACTCCCAAACCTAAGCAAGATAATCTACCCAATATCATTCAGTTTACGATTGTAGCCAAATCAGATAAAGGTTTTAATGGTCAGGTATTGGTCGATACCTTTAAACAAGTTGGCTTGGTATATGGCAGTATGAATATCTTTGAACGTTTAGACGAAAAACGCAGAGTAGATTATGCCGTAGCCAGTATGGTTGAGCCTGGTACATTTCCAGAATCAGATCTTGAGATGTTTAATTCACCAGGCATTGTGTTTTTTATTCAGCCAAGTGAATTAGATAATCCATTAGCTATTTTTGATGATTTTATTCAAACTATCAATTGGTTAGCAAATGAACTGGGAGGAAATATGTTTGACCATAACCGACAACCGCTGGGGAACGAGATTATACAAGCCTTTCGTACAAAAATATCGGGATGATATAAAGGTGTAACTGCGAGCTCTACTAAAGGAGCTAACAGCCGCTGAAAATCAGAGAAACGGAACGACAGCGAAGTGATGATTTTTAGCGACGGATGGCGCGCTAGCCTATTTCTTCATAAAGAGGTGAGGTCAATGCCGCCTCGTCAACGGCTTTGGCTTGTCCTAATTCGAATAATTGCACGGCCCATCGACTAAACACTTCTTCTAGGTATAATCTGACCTGAAGAGATTTTATGGGCGGAAATTAGCTCTTCTGCTGTTTTATCTCCTTTATAGGCTTCTAGGGCAACCTTCGCTTTAAATCTTGAACTATGCGTTTTTCGTTTTGTACTCATAATAATATCCCCTATAATCAACCTATATTTTGAGCTAAATCGCTCCTTAAGTATTGGTCTAAATATTGGGGTCTACTATAGTGTAAGTTCACTATTAAAAAGCTTTATCTTCTGTTGCTGGCACAGAAAAAATTAGCATAAATTTTGAAGATAAAACAGCTACGATCATCTTTAATGCACAAAAAACCAATAGTCATGCTTTAATCAAAGCTGTTACTGATGCTGGGTATCCTGCAACAGAACAAACGACCCGAAAATAAAAATGGAGTAATTTATGTCTTGTTGTTCAGAAAGTGCAAGCGTTGCTGTCATAATATGTCCTCAATGTGGTATGTTGGGTAAAAATATCAGTATGAAAACAATTTTTCATCAAGTTAAGTTTCCTGATATTTTAGACATTGAAACGAATAGCTTTTATTACTGTACTGATAAGACCTGTTCAGTGGGCTATTTTTCTCAACAAGGAAAAACCATTGCTAATAATCAATTAAG
>CAZMQH010000128.1:0-6400 GCA_964568245.1 uncultured Methylomarinum sp. | reverse complement strand
GGGTATATTCATTACTTGCAAGTCCCTTATACTTTGCGCGGTCATGGATGCGGTTTTCTATCGGTTGCTTTTTGCCGATAGGCTACGTTGCTGAAATGGTTGCGTAGCCAGCTATGCGCCCATTTCAGCGCCTTGCTATCGATAAAAATCAACTCGCTATAAAATCCACATCCGTGACCGCGCGAAGTATAGAATATGAGAATTTTCTGACGTGTTTATAGATTGGTAATAATTAGATGGAGAGAATTGGAGCTTAGATTATGACTAAAGCTTAACCCCTGTCTTTTCCCAAGGTAGGTAACGACAAGGTTAGGTTGAGGGACGAAATTCAACAAGTTTGTAATAAAAAATATTGAGGTTCCTTTACCCGCCTGATGCGAGGGTTTCAGCCCTGATGCCATAAGATGTGAAAAATAGGCTAAGAGTCTTTTCTCCTTTGCAATGAATCACTCACTTTAGGTCTGAAGGCGTGCAAGTCTTATATTCAATTGGCGCGCCCGAGATGATTCGAACATCCGACATTCGCCTTCGGAGGGCGACACTCTATCCAGCTGAGCTACGGGCGCATATTATGTAGAGCCGTAATTATACGGCAAAAACTAAGTGTCAGTTTGTTTTTTGGCTTTCAATTTAGCTAACATCAGTTTTTGTTTTTTTAATCGATTCACTTTTTCGTCTAACTGCTTTTCTATGCGTTGTTGTTTATTTTGGTAGCGCTGTTTGGCATGCGTTGCCATTGCTTGATCCCAAAGAGTGGGGGACTCTATATCCTGCATAATAATACAATCAACAGGGCAAGGTGATATACACAACTCACAACCTGTACACTCACTCGCGATAACCGTATGCATTTGTTTATTCGCACCAAGGATGGCATCGACTGGACATGGCGGTAAGCACTTGGTACAACCGATACAGTCTGCTTCTATAATAAAAGCAACTTTTCTCGGCTGCTCAATTCCAAAGTCGGGGTTTAACGGTTTTTCTTCTACGCCTAACAATGCTGCTAGTTTTGATATACCCTCGACTCCACCTGGTGGGCATTGGTTTATCTCTGCTTTATTTTCACTAATAGCCTGGGCATAGGGCTTACAACCTTTATAGCTACATTGTGTACATTGTGTTTGTGGTAATAATGCATCAATTTGCTCAACTAGAGATTGCATCATACTAACTTAGTTACCTGCTAACATAGATTCAATATCATTTTCTACAGTATCAATGCCTTTTAAACCATATTTTTCAGCTAATGATTCTAGAATAGTGGGAGTAAAAAATGGAGGTAAAGTGGGGCCTACTCGTATATTTTTAAAGCCTAATCCAAATAATGCTAGCATCATCAGAATGGTTTTTTGTTCATACCAAGCAATATTAAACGAAACAGGTAGATCATTTAATTCTGTCAGCTCTAATGATTGCTTTAACCCTTGTAAGAACTCAATAATGATTGAAAAATCATTGCTTTGCCCTGCATCTAATAATCTAGGGATGCCATCAATTTGACCAAAATCATGGGTCAGAAAGCGATATTTAACATCACCAGCGCTAATAACAAGTGTATTTTCAGATAAGGTTTCGGCTAATTCAGTGTAATACTTGCGTTCTTTATGACGGCCGTCGGTACCGGCTAAAACAATAATTCGTTTAATTTTGCCTGCTTTTATCGCGGCTGTAATTTTATCCGTTAACTCAGTTAAAGCATTAAGCCCATAACCCGTAGTATAAATACCTTCTGTTAAAACGGTTGGTATTTCACTTTGTTTGGCAATCTCTATAATTTCACTAAAATCTTTTCGTTGGCCGGGCTTACGATCAGCTATGTGATGAACATCTGGCCAAGCAACCATTCCTGTACTAAATATTTTCTCTTGATAAGTTTTTTTAGGTTGCTGGATGCTATTAGTGGTAACTAAAATAGGCCCTTTGAATTTAGGAAACTCTGTTTTTTGAGCTTGCCACGCGCCACCGTAATTAGCGACCAGATTAAAATACTTTTTAAATGCAGGATACGCATGGGCAGAAAGTGCTTCGCCATGGGTATAAATATCAATACCTGTACCTGCTGTTTGTTCTAATAAATCTTCAATATCTTGTAAATCATGCCCTGAAACTAAAATACCTGGATTTTCTAAAGTATCAAGATGCACTGTTGTAGCGACAGGTGTTCCAAACTTTTTGCTATTAGCTTTTTCTAATAGTGACATAGCGGCTAACCCTAGTTCTCCACAGCGTACGACTAGTGCTAAGACATCATCAAGCGTGTTATCTTTATTCAAAGTAAAGTTTAATGCTTGGTGCATAAAATGATATTGCTCTGCTGATTCAACATTCATTTCTGCATTATGTACGGCTAACGAACCTAAGCCTTTTACAGCATATAACAAAGTTTCTTGCAGGGCCTGTACATCTGGATCAAGTGTGTCATTATCTTTTTCTACCCCAACCAGCGCACCTTTATCGGTAAAGGCTTGTTCATCCACTGAATCATATTGCCATTCGGCTTCTTCTGTTAATGTTTGACTAAATTCTTGCTGATGTTTTTGTTGATAAGCGGTTAGAAACTGTTGCCTGATTGAATTTCTACGTCGAGTAGCTTCATCAATTAAATCAACAAATTCTACTGCGGAAAAATTAACATTAGTCACCATCGAAAATAAAGCTTTAGCCATAAATCGATTGGTTTTATCACTGACCAGGCCAAATTCTTCTGCTTGGGTGCAATAAAATGCTAAGCCTTTTAAGATAAACATCAGCATATCTTGAAGGCTGGATACATTCTCTTTTTTACCGCAAATCCCTGTCTTATCGCAGACTAGATTCTTTTTGGCTTCTTGGCAGTGATAACAAAACATTTTTTATCTCTCTAATGCTTTTTTCTTTAAACTTTGGATCAAGCAAGGCAGACTGAAGCCCGCCCTGCAATACATTTTGGCTATTTTACTCGCATTCCTGGTTGTGCGCCTTCGTCTGGGTTTAACACCCATAATTCTTTGCCACCAGGGCCTGCTGCTAATACCATGCCTTCTGACATACCAAAACGCATTTTTCTGTGTTTCAGATTGGCAACCACTACCGTCAATTTACCTTCCAGATCTTCTGGTGAATAAGCTGATTTGATCCCCGCAAATACATTGATAGTTTCATCACCAATATCGACGGTTAATTGCAGTAATTTATCTGCACCTTCTACATGTTTGGCTTTAATGATTTTGGCAATACGTAAATCAATTTTAGCAAAGTCATCAAATTCAATGGTATCCGCAATCGGCTCATGTTTTTTTACAGGTGCTTCAGGTTCTTTTACTAAGTTTTCTTTTGATGCTTCAACAATCGCTTCAATTTTATCTGCTTCAACACGCGTCATTAATGGTTTGAATTTTTTAATCTCGTGATCAAGTAATGGCTTTGCATTCGATGGCCATGCTTGAGCTTCAATATTTAAAAAGTCTTCTGTATTTTCTGCTAATACTGGAATCACTGGTTTTAAATAGGCTACTAATAGGCGGAATAGATTGATGCCCATGGAGCAAATATCGTGCAACTCTGTATCTTTGCCTTCTTCTTTAGCAATCAACCAAGGTTTTTTCTCATCAATATATTGATTAGCTTTATCAGCTAGGGCCATAATTTCACGCATGGCTTTGCCAAATTCACGGTTTTCGTACAATTCAGCAATCGTGCTGTTGGCATCAATAAATTGTTGAAATAATTTGGGTTCCGCACAATTTGGCGATAGTTTTCCATCAAAACGTTTTTTGATAAAACCACTGCTACGACTAGCAATATTGACTACCTTTCCGACTAAATCTGAATTGACTCGTTGACTAAAATCATCAAAATTTAAATCGAGATCATCAATGCCATTAGTCAATTTTGCAGCAAAGTAATAACGTAAATATTCTGGATTTAAATGTTCTAAATAAGTGCTGGCTTTAATAAAAGTACCCCGCGATTTAGACATTTTCTCGCCATTCACGGTTAAGAAACCATGAGCAAAAACTGCACTAGGTGTTCTAAAATTAGCGCCACTTAGCATGGCAGGCCAAAATAAAGCATGGAAATAAATAATGTCTTTGCCAATAAAGTGATAAAGCTCTACATCACTGTCTTTACCCCAATATTCATCAAAGTCTAAACCTTGTTTATCACATAGGTTTTTAAAGCTGGCCATGTAACCAATAGGAGCATCTAGCCAAACGTAAAAGTATTTGCCTGGCGCATCAGGAATTTCAAAGCCAAAATAAGGTGCATCACGTGAAATATCCCATTGGTGAAGGCCATTTTCTAGCCATTCTGCCATTTTATTACGTACTTCAGGTTGTAGGTGGCCTTCTGCTTTGGTCCAGTTATTTAGCATTTTAGTAAAGTCACCTAAGTCGAAAAAGTAATGCTCAGAATCTTTTTCAATCGGCTTTTCACCTGAAACAACAGAGACAGCATTTTTTAATTCAATAGGTGAATAAGTTGCGCCACAAGCTTCACAGTTATCACCATATTGATCTTTGACACCACATTTAGGGCACTCACCTTTAATAAAGCGATCAGGTAAAAACATATTTTTTACAGGATCATAAGCTTGGGTAATAGTGCGTTTACTAATATGTCCGCCATCACGTAAGCGAGTATATATTAAGCTGGAGAATTCTTTGTTTTCTGCTGAGTGGGTACTGTGATAATTATCAAAGGCTACCCCAAAGCCATCAAAATCTGCTCGATGCTCTTTTTCTACATTGGCAATCAACTGCTCTGGTGTAATCCCTTCTTTATCTGCCCGCAACATGATTGGCGTGCCATGTGTGTCATCAGCACAGATATATAAACATTGATTACCCCGTTGTTTTTGAAAACGAGTCCAGATATCAGTTTGAATATATTCAACCAGATGACCTAAATGAATGGGACCATTGGCATAGGGGAGAGCACTAGTAACAAGAATTTTTCTTTCAGACATGGGTAAATGATAAGCGCGACAAAAACGAACCAACCATTATGCCATAAAATAGCATCATTTTCATGGGCTTGAGCGGGGTAGGGCTAGATAAAAGTGAAGTAAATTGATTTACGGGCCGTAGATCGAACTTTAGTCAGCTAAGGGAGGTGGAAAAAAACAATCATCCAAAATTATCTTGGATAAGATGTAGAGACAAGGCATGCCTTGTCTCTACTGTCACGTTCCTTAGAATGCATAGAACCTTTTGCGTAGCGTATGGTAATGTTTCACCCCAGCTTCAAGGTGTTTTTTTGCTTTTTCCATTTGATCTTTTCTTACTGCAAAGCGTGCTTTTTTCATTTGCGAAGAGGCTTTCATTTTATTAGGCCCCAAGCGTGTCACTTCAATTTCTTTGGCAATTTGCTTGGTTTGTGCGATAAATCCTAAGATAACCTCTTTATCAGCGCCACTGTTGATAGCCGCAAGTGCTTCTTCAGCACGTTTTACTGTTGTTTCAATAGCATAAGTCACCTCTTCCATCGTCGGGTTTTCTATTTTCCCCGCACTCACTATGACAGGTGTTGCCGTTAATGTAGCTGTAAGCAAGATAGTTGAAAATATTTTCTTTGTAAAAGCCATGGATAATTCACCTCAATTGTCATTAAATATAGAAAATGTACAGAGGTATTATATCACTTCAATAATACTGGCTGATGCACGCTTAACATCTATAAAAATTAAACCCAGTTTAGCATTAGGCTTAGCTAAAACCGTCAGTACAGCTTCACGCCCTGCATGTGTCATTAAAACATAGCCATATTACCTTTAATTAAAACCTGCTCTAATGTTCCTCTGGCTAATTCCTGAGCAGTTCTATCGCCTAAAGACAACATAGCGGCACTCATTGCACCTACCCGATCTTCATCCATATCAACAGGTAGCGCTGATGCTATCATTAAACCATCTGTAGAAAGAATTTCCGATGCTTCACTATCAGCTGAAGTTCCATTTAAATCATTAAGAACCGAAGTTAACATATATGAACGCATTAGGGAGTCAGTAATAAATAATGTACCTAGATCTCGTAGGATTTTTATTTCTCCTTGGTTGTTCTCAAGAGAAGCATAGTTACTCTATGTGCCGATTGAGAAGAGCCAAGGAGGGATAAAAAGACAAGAGAGCTGGGTATATTATTTGTTACTGCCTCCCTTAAGTAGTCGTCAAAAAAAATTCTAACAAAATCTATGTGAAATTAATGTGATAATCCAGTCCAATGTTAGCCAAAATATTATTTAATTGTTCCTTAAGCGTTTTGAAAGATTTATAAGCCGAAAACGTTAGCCACGTATATTTTATTTTTCGCCATAAAATTTCAATTTTATTCAACTCCGGTGATATTCTAGGTTTACAGCAGAAATGGTTGGTTAAGCTCAGTATTTTAATTGCCCTGATATGGATTGCTTATTACTC
>CAZMQH010000127.1:0-6569 GCA_964568245.1 uncultured Methylomarinum sp. | reverse complement strand
CTATAGAGGGTAGCGGGAAATTTGATTTTATAACCCCTGATAAGAAGAAACTTAAACTTGAGCGAAGATCATTTAACCTTAGAACAGTGAAATTTAATGGTTCAGAAAATGGAATGGTTCAATCAATCAAGGATAGTGGTCAGTTTTTCTTTAGTCCAGTGCATCAATCAAGCGAACCCTCTGAAAAATTCGAGTTTATCTTTGAACTAAAAGATCTTTATGCTCAACGAATTGTAGCTGATTATACTGCTAGTTTATCCCGTGTTGGTCTTGATGAGCCTGAATGGGTGAGGCTAAGTTGATTGTGAATGTGAAATTGCTCTAGAAACTATTTAATTATCATTTTAAAAAAAATAGTAAAATCCCACTTCCAACTCATTTTTCAAGCTTTAATGCATGGTCTGCTGTGTTTTTCGGTATAATTACATAAATTAACTGTCTTGGTTATAAAATCAGGATGAGTAGTCATATTTGAAGGGTGAAAACCGGAGTTTTTAATGAATAAAATGTTAATTACGGATGGCTCGGATCAGGTCGATATTGATCCACTAGAAACACAAGAATGGATTGATTCTTTACAGTCTGTTATTGATAATGAGGGCGATGAACGTGCTTATTTTCTAGTTGAGCAATTGTTAGCTGCAGCAAGAAAGTCCGGAGCTGACATCCCTTTTAGTGCCAATACTGAATATTTCAATACGATCCCTGTTGAGAAACAACCTCAATTTCCAGGCGATACGACGATTGAGCAAAAAGTACGATCTTATATTCGCTGGAATGCCATGATGATGGTATTGCGTGCCAATAGAAATACTAATGTTGGTGGCCATATTGCTAGTTTTGCATCTGCTGCAACATTATATGATGTAGGGCAAAATCATTTTTGGCGTGGTAATTCTGAAGATAGAAATGGTGATTTGATTTTTACTCAAGGCCATTCAGCTCCAGGTATGTATTCTCGGGCTTTTTTACAAGGTCGGTTAACAGCTGAGCAACTTGATAAATTTCGTCAAGAAGTCAAAGGTGGCGGCTTACCTTCTTATCCTCACCCATGGTTAATGCCTAATTTCTGGCAGTTCCCTACCGTTTCTATGGGTTTAGGGCCTATTATGGCGATTTACCAAGCGCGTTTTATGCTTTATATACAAGGGCGTGGTTTTTCAGATACTTCTGGGCGTAAAGTCTGGGCCTTTTTAGGGGATGGCGAAACTGATGAGCCAGAATCTCTAGGTGCTATTGGTATGGCAGGTAGGGAAAAATTAGATAATTTGATTTTTGTGGTTAACTGTAACTTGCAACGATTAGATGGACCTGTTCGTGGTAATGGCAAGATTATCCAAGAATTAGAGGGTGAATTCCGTGGCGCTGGCTGGAATGTTATTAAAGTAGTCTGGGGACATTTATGGGATGCTTTACTAGCACGCGATAAAGAAGGGCTTTTGGCTAAACGCATGATGGAATGTGTGGATGGTGATTATCAAACCTTTAAATCTAAAAATGGCGCGTATGTCAGAGAGTTTTTCTTTAATACCCCTGAACTACAAGAAATGGTTCGAGATTATTCTGATGAAGATATCTGGGGCTTGAATCGTGGTGGGCATGATCCTGCAAAAGTTTTTGCGGCTTATCATAAAGCGGTTAATCATAAAGGCCAGCCAACCGTTATTTTAGCCAAAACCATTAAAGGTTATGGCATGGGCTCTTCTGGTGAAGCACAAAATACTTCACATCAACAGAAAAGCATGAGTATTGAATCCTTACGCCGATTTAAAGAAAAATACTCATTGCCTGTTAGGGACAGTGAATTAGAAGATTTACCGTATCTAAAATTTGAAGAAGGTTCAGTTGAACTGAACTATATGATGGAAAGGCGTCAGCAATTGGGTGGTTTTATTCCCGCTAGGCGTACGCAAACAATTCCATTAGATGTACCTGCTTTAGCTGACTTTAAGCCTTTATTGGCTGGAAGTGGTACAAGCGAGAGCTCAACAACCATGGCTTTTGTGCGTATGTTGGGTATTATCATTAAAGATAAAAATGTGGGTAAACGTGTTGTGCCCATTGTACCTGATGAGTCCCGTACCTTTGGTATGGAAGGCATGTTCCGTCAATTGGGTATTTGGTCTCAAGTAGGTCAATTGTACACACCGCAAGATGCGGAACAATTGATGTACTACAAAGAAGATAAACACGGCCAAGTCTTGCAAGAAGGCATTAATGAAGCGGGTGGCATGAGTGATTGGATTGCTGCAGGCACAGCCTATTCAACACATGGCGTACCGATGATTCCTTTCTATATCTTCTACTCCATGTTTGGTTTTCAAAGGGTTGCGGATCTTATTTGGGCAGCGGCTGACCAATGCACACGTGGTTTCTTATTAGGTGCGACAGCAGGTAGAACCACGCTAAATGGCGAAGGTCTGCAACATGAAGATGGTCATAGCCAAGTTTTTGCAGCAACAGTGCCTAACTGTGTATCTTATGATCCAACCTACGGCTACGAAGTTGCGGTAATCATCCAAGATGGTATGAAACGCATGTATTCTGAACAGGAAAATATTTTTTATTACATCACTGTGATGAATGAAAATTATGTGCAACCTGCATTACCAGCTGGAACAGAAGAAAACATCCTAAAAGGGATGTACTTATTCCAAAAAGGAGCTAAAAGTAAGAACCCTCGCGTACAATTGATTGGTTCAGGTACTATTTTCCGTGAAGCCATTGCCGCAGCAGAATTATTGAAAAATGACTGGAATGTTGAGGCTGATTTATGGAGTTGTCCAAGTTTTAATGAATTAGGTAGAGATATACAGGCATGTGAACGTTGGAATAGATTGCACCCAACTGAAACAGCAAAACAATCTCATGTTTCACGTTGTTTAAGTGATGCTAAAGGACCTGTTATTGCCAGTACAGATTATGTACGTGCTTTTGCTGAACAAATTAGAGGTGATGTTTCTGCATCTTATACAGTCTTAGGTGCAGATGGTTTTGGCCGTTCAGATACGCGTGAAAATTTGCGTAGTTTCTTTGAGGTGAACAAATTCCATATTGTTATCGCAGCATTGAAAAGTTTGGCAGACAATGGCGAATTTGATTTGGCTAAAGTGGATGTGGCGATTGCAAAATACGATATTAACCCAGAAATATCAGCACCTTGGTTGGTTTAAAATATGAGTGATTTGATTGAAATAAAAATACCTGATTTAGGTGGCGCTGACGAAGTCGAAATCGTCGAGATTCTTGTGAAAACGGGTGATGCTGTTGAGCAAGAACAAACTTTAGCTGTGATGGAAAGTGATAAGGCGACGATGGATTTGCCAGCTAATATGGCCGGCACTATTCAAGACATTATTATCAAAGTAGGTGATAAGGTTTCGCAAGGATCGTTAGTTGCTATGTTACGACCTGGCGCAGCAGGTGAAACAGAGAGTGAAGCGGTTGCAGAAGAAAAACCAGTTGAAATAGCTAAGGCCGAAGCACCTAAGGTTGAGCCAGTTAAACAGCAGCCAGTAGAAGTAAAAGCTATTTCTGCTCCCGTTGTCAGCACTGGAAAAGCACATGCATCACCAAGTGTACGCATGTTTGCCAGAGAGTTAGGGGTTGATTTAACAAAACTAACTCAAGGGTCGGGGCGTAAAGGTCGTATTCTAAAACAAGATGTGCAAGCTTTTGTTAAAAAAGCAATGACACAAGGTGCAACTCAAGGTGGTGGAGCGGGTATACAGCCGATTCCTGAAGTGGACTTTTCTCAGTTTGGTGAAACCGAAGTTAAACCCTTGAGCAAAATTAAGCGATTAACAGGCGACCATATGGTTCGCGTTTGCTTAAACTTACCGATGGTGACTCAGCATGATGAAGCGGATATTACTGAAATGGAAAATTTCAGAAAATCGCACAATGCAGGTTCACCTGAGTACAAATTGACAGGTTTGGTTTTTATCATTAAAGCCTTAACGGCGGCACTTAAACAGTTTCCGCAGTTTAACAGTTCACTATCTGTTGATGGCCAGTCACTTATTTTTAAGAAATATACTCATATTGGTATTGCGGTGGAAACGCCGAATGGCCTAGTAGTTCCTGTTATTAAAGATGCCGAACAAAAAAGCTTAAATGAATTGTCGGCAGCATTGATTGATTTAAGCGGAAAAGCCAGAGATGGCAAGTTACCGCCAGCATCAATGCAAGGAGGCAGTATGTCTATTTCTAGTTTAGGTGGTATTGGCGGTACAGCTTTTACGCCGATTGTAAATGCACCTGAAGTCGCTATTTTGGGTGTTAGTCGTGCAAAAATGCAGCCCGTCTGGAATGGTAAAGAATTTGTACCACGCTTAATATTACCACTAGACTTAACTTACGATCATCGGGTGATTGATGGTGCGGAAGCTGCTCGGTTTTTAGTCGCTATTACTCAGTCTTTGGGTGATATTCGTCGTTTATTGTTATAAAAAGGGATTAATCTGATGGCAGATTTGCATACAGAAGTTTTAATTTTAGGTGGCGGCCCCGGTGGATATACATCAGCTTTTCGTGCGGCCGATTTAGGCAAGCAAGTGACTTTGGTTGAGCGTTACCCCGTGATTGGTGGCGTATGTCTTAATGTAGGGTGTATTCCCTCAAAGGCATTGCTACATATAGCACATACCATTCATGAAGCTGAAGCAGCTGAAAGTCATGGTGTTAGTTTTGGTAAGCCAAAAATAGATTTAGACAAAATTAGAAGCTGGAAAGAAAGTGTTTCTAAGTCTTTAAATACAGGATTAGCGGGATTAGCTAAGCAACGTAATATTAAAATTGTACAAGGTTTAGGTTCTTTTGAATCAGCCAACTCAATGCTGGTTGAAGGTGATGATGGCAAGCAAATTATTACTTTTGATGATGTGATTATTGCGGCAGGTTCTCAAGCTACTCAAATTCCTGTTTTCCCCAATGATGATCCTCGTTTATGGGATTCTACTGATGCACTTGATCTAACAGAAATTCCTAAAAAACTGTTGATTGTGGGCGGCGGTATTATTGGTTTGGAAATGGCCACGGTTTATCATGCCCTGGGTTCTGAAATTAGTGTAGTGGAATTAATGGATCAAATTATTCCAGGTTGTGATTCTGACTTGGTGAGACCCTTACATAAACGGATTAAAAAGCAATATAAGAATATTTGGTTAGAAACTAAAGTTGAAGGCATTAAAGCTTTAAAATCTGGCTTAAAAGTAAGCTTTTCTGGCGATAAAGCGCCAGATGCTGAAACTTTTGATGCGGTTTTAGTAGCAGTAGGGCGTAGACCTAATGGTTTTAAAATTTCAGCTGATAAAGCGGGCATAGAAGTTAATGAGCAAGGTTTTATTCCTGTAAATGCACAGCAACGAACTAATGTTGAACATATCTATGCCATTGGCGATATTGTAGGTAACCCTATGTTGGCGCATAAAGCGGCACATGAGGGTAAAGTTGCAGCAGAAGTTATCTCTGGTGAAAAATCCGCATTTGATGCCTTAACAATTCCTTCTGTTGCTTATACCGATCCAGAAATTACCTGGATGGGCTTAACTGAAAATGAAGCCAAGAAACAAGGGATTGAGTACGATAAAGGTGCATTTCCCTGGGCTGCAAGTGGACGTTCATTAAGTTTGGGCCGAAATGAAGGACTCACTAAAGTTATCTGTGAAAAAGAAACAGGCCGAATACTCGGTGCGGGAATGGTTGGACCAAATGCAGGTGAATTAATAGCAGAAGCCGTGCTGGCACTTGAAATGGGTGCTGATGCTGAAGATATTGGTTTAACTATTCATCCTCACCCTTCATTATCAGAAACTTTGGCTTTTGCATCTGAAGTGGTGACAGGGTCTATTACAGATTTGTATATTAAGAAAAGATAGTTTTTTCTCGTTCCCACGGGCTTCGTGGGAGCGCCAAACAGAACGCGCTGCGTTCTAAAACGCAGCGCGTTTTTTACTGAGTTCCCACGGAGCCCGTGGGAACTAGAAAAGAGGAGTAATTATGCCAGTTAATGATCAAGAATTTAAAGATGCACTTAAATTATGGGCGAGTGGGGTAACAGTTGTTACGGCTCAAACTGAAAGTTTAGGTTTAAAAGGTATGACGGCTACTTCATTTAGCAGTGTTTCAATGGATCCGCCGCAAATTTTAGTTTGTATTAATAAGTCAGCGGATACAGGGGATGCTGTTTTAGAAGGTAAATCTTTTGCTATTAATATCCTAAGAGCTGATCAACAAGAAATTTCTAATCAATTTGCGGGTGGCGCAAGTCAAGAACAGCGATTTGCTAATGTTAATTGGCATGAAGGTGAAACGGGTTCTCCTGTTATTGATGATGCTTTGGCTACTATTGAATGTACTGTTGTTGATCAGGTACTCGCTGGAACTCATTGGGTTGTTATTGGTGAAGTGCAAGCGGTAACTTGCCGCTCAGGTGCGCCGCTCATGTATTACAATTCGGCTTATCAAGAGTTAAAAACTTGAAATAAAATATAGAGCGGACTGGTTTCTGTTCGCTCTATAAATGACTAAGGCAACTGGGTGAGATATTTATTTCCAGTTGCCTAAGT
>CAZMQH010000126.1:0-6656 GCA_964568245.1 uncultured Methylomarinum sp. | reverse complement strand
CTTTTTTTAACCTGTGTTGAGTTTATAGTCATTTTATTGAATGACAATACCCTGCATTAAATACAGCTTGAGTTAGGGGGTTCATTGCAGAGCGGGCGTTAGTCCGCTCTGCAATATATAACCATGAAACTAATTCAACTTAACCCAACGTAAACGGCTTGCATTAGTCACCACAGTAAGTGATGACATAGCCATTGCAGCCCCTGCTACCATAGGACTTAATAAAATCCCAAAGAGAGGGTAAAACAAACCGGCTGCAACAGGAATACCGATGGTGTTATAAAAGAAAGCACCTAGTAAGTTTTGTTTAATGTTTTTAACCGTTTCTTTAGATAAAGCCATCGCTTCTGGGACTTTTAATAAAGACCCTTGAAGAATGACAATATCGGCACTTTCAATCGCCACATCTGTTCCGGTACCAATAGCAAAACCGACATTTGCTTGGGCTAGTGCGGGTGCATCATTAATACCATCCCCCACCATGCCAACTACTTCTCCAGCCAGTTGCAATTGTTTAACAACAGCTGCTTTTTCTTCAGGTAAAACTTGTGCTTTTACTTCTGTTATCCCTGCTTGCATGGCGATGGCTTTACCTGTGATTTCATTATCACCCGTTACCATAATCACGCGGACACCTTGATTTCTTAATTGCATGACAGCTTGAGCCGAATCCTTTTTGATGGGATCCGATACAGCAATAATTCCAGCTACTTTATCATTAACCGCCAACATCATAGCCGTTTGACCTAAAGCAGATAATTGCTCAATTTTCTCAAGGTACTGAGTGTATTCAATATTTTTCTCAGCCATTAAAGCCTCATTTCCAAAAAATACCTGTTGCTCAGCAATAACAGCCGAAATTCCATGACCTGCAATAGCTTCAAAGGCAGTGGCTTTTTCTAATTTGATCTGTTGTTCTTCTGCTGCGGCCAAAATAGCAGCGGCTAATGGATGTTCAGAGCCCGACTCAATACTTGCGGCCAGTTGCAATACAGATGTATTGTCATAACCGTCCATTGCTTCAATAGTCGATACAACAGGCTTACCTTCAGTCACGGTTCCAGTTTTATCTAAGATAAGAGTGGTAATTTTTCCTGCACTTTGCAAGGCATCCCCATTACGAATTAGTACGCCCATTTGTGCGGCCCTCCCGACTGATACCATCACCGAGATAGGTGTGGCTAAACCCAGTGCACAAGGACAAGCAATAACTAATACAGTCATTGAGGCGACAAAGGCATAACCCATTGAAGGTTCAGGGCCAAATAAATACCAGATGCAAAAGGTAAACAACGAAATACAAACAACAACGGGCACAAACACACTGGATATTCTATCTGCTAGCTTAGCAATTTCAGGTTTACTACCTTGAGCATTACGTACACTTTTAATAATCTGAGCTAATGCAGTATCTCGACCAATACGGGTTGCTTTAAATAAAAAGCTACCTTTTTGGTTCATAGTGCCAGCAGCTACTTTTGATCCTTCCGTTTTCTCTATAGGAATAGGTTCACCTGTCAACATAGATTCATCAATAGTAGAGTGTCCTTCTATTAATACTCCATCTACCGCAATTTTTTCACCAGGTCGAACTCTTAATGTTTCATCTAGGCCTACCTCTTCAATTGCAATATCTTGTTCAACACCATCACGGACAACACGCGCTGTGCGCGGTTGCAGCCCAATAAGTTCCCTAATTGCTGACGAAGTCTGCCCTCGCGCCTTAGTTTCTAATGCCGAGCCAAAGTTAATGAACGCCAGAATAATAACAGAAGCTTCAAAATAAGCATGGGGAGCAAATTTGGTTAAATGACTTGAAAAATCAATAACAACGCAAGAATATAACCACGCTGACCCCGTTCCTAGCGCAATTAAGGTATCCATATTGGCTTGTCTACGCATCAATAATTTAATCGCGCTGGTAAAGAAGTGTCCGCCTGAATAGCGCAATATACCTAAAGTAATCAAAGCGACAATTGGCCAAAACCAACGCCCCGCTTCCGAACTAATAACAGGCACCCAGCCTAAATGACTGAATACCATTAATGGAATACCAAAAGCAGCAGCAACCTTGGCTTTTTTCATTAAACGATGATAACGCTGCATTTCCTGTTCTTCTTGTTCGCCGGGGTCTTCTAGGCCTTCCATCACAGCCGCATCAAAACCAGCGTCCTGCACCGCTTTTTTCAACAACTCAATATCAATATCACCCTTAACTAATGCTGTGTGATCTGCAAAATTAACACTTGCAAAGTTCACCCCTTCAACTGATGACAAGGCTCCTTCAACAGCGCCAACACAACCAGCACAGCTCATCCCCAGAATGGATAGTCTCAACCCTTCATCTGCTGAACTTTCTTGATTATTTGTACTCATGGAAACACCCCAGTAAAAAATTCAAACAGCCTTAAACTACAACAAAACCAGCATCAGTAATTACTTTTGAAATAGCGTCTACATTTGTAGTTGCAGAATCAAACTCTACATCGACTTTATTTTCTTTGCTTGAAGCTTCAACTGAAATGATACCGTCCATTTTATTTAATTTTTTCTTAACATTTGTTTCACAACCACCACATTTCATACCTGTTACATCTAATGAAATTGATTCTGTCATTTCTTTCTCCCATCTAATTTAAACAATATGTAATGCATAATTTAATGCATAATGGTTCAATTATACAACATAATATTTATGACAAATTTAAAACCAAGCCAATGAAAATTAAATTATTCTTTTTTCTATTCCTTTCGTTTTTTTCATCTTTCATTTCCGCAGAAGAACTGATCAATTTATCAGCCAAACAACTTATCTCATTGCAAAACAATAACAATGCCTTAGTTGTTGATATCAGGACGGAAAGAGAATGGCTGGCGACAGGCACTATCCCCAATAGCTATAAACTACAATTTTTTTCAGCTCAAGGTAAATATGATACTGAAAAGTGGATAGCTGATTTAAATAAACTAAAAACATCTCCCGACCAAGCTATCATTCTGGTTTGTAGATCAGGCAACAGAAGTGGAAAAGTGGGGAATATGTTAACTAAACAACTAGGAATGACCAATATTCACCATCTTTCCAGTGGCATGATGTCCTGGGTAATAGCTGGAAATAAAACAAACACAGAATGTCCTACTCAATTTGCTTGTAAATAATACCAACCATGTCTTTAAATACCATTACCAACCAAACCATTGCCCTTGCAGGATTATCTCAAGCCTGCTTACTTGTACAACAACTTGCAAAAACGGGGACGGCAGATAGCAAGGCCATAGCAACCTGCATTAACAGCATTCTAAGAATCGACTCAAATGGCGTTATTGATATTTATGGTGAATTGTCAGACCTTAAGCCAGGGTTAAAGCAATTAGAGCAACAACTATTAAATAGAACCATTGCTGACTCCGAGCAGGCACGCTATGCCGCATCCCTTGTGTTTTTAGAAAAACAACTATCTAATCGCCCAGAAATGCTTACAAAAATAAGTACAGGGATATCAATTGCTCAGGCTCAGTCTGAATCTTTTGGATTGCTTCACGAAAATATTTTGGCCAATCTTGGTGACTTATACCACAGTACCATCAGTACCTTACAGCCTCGGATTATGGTCAATGGTGAAGAAGAGTACCTATCCCAACCTAATACTGTTAATAAAATTAGAGCCTTATTATTAGCGGGCATTCGGGCCACCATGCTGTGGCGACAATGTGGCGGGGCTCGCTGGAAATTTCTATTTTTCCGTAAGAAACTTCAAAATGAAATACAGTTTTTACTGACTCAAGTTGATTAAAAATCATTTTACAACAATGACAACATTATTAATTGAAGCTAAAAATCTAAGTCGTTATTATGCTAGTCATTGTGCGGTAAATGATGTGAGTTTCTCTTTGTCAAAAGGTGAAGTGCTGGGCTTTCTTGGCCCCAATGGTGCTGGTAAAACCACTACCATGCAAATGCTTTGCGGAAACCTAGCCCCAAGTGCGGGTGAAATTCGTATTAATGGCTTTGATTTATTAGATCAGCCCAAACAAGCCAAGCAATGTTTAGGTTATTTGCCTGATACCCCCCCTTTATATAAAGAACTCACTGTCGATGAGTTTTTGATTTATTGTGCCAAATTACATGGACTTTCTTCTAAGGATATAAGTCATGCACTTGAGCTGGCCAAAACTCGTTGCGGGCTGATTCAAGTTTCTAATCGGCTTATCACTAATTTATCAAAGGGTTACCAACAACGGGTAGGCATTGCTCAGGCTATTATACATAACCCTGAGATTATCATCCTTGATGAACCAACGGTTGGCTTAGATCCTATCCAAATAAAAGAAATACGCGCTTTAATCAAAGAACTGGGCAATGACCACGGTATTATCTTATCGACACATATTTTATCTGAAGTACAAGAGTCCTGTACCCATGTCCAAATCATTAATCAGGGGCAACTGATTTTAAATGAAACAATTGAGCAATTAAATCAGCGGATGAATACAGGTAGTATAAAAGTAGCTACTCGTACTGCAATCTCTCTAGACCTATTTTCAAATATAAGCAGCATTAACACTATTGAAGAATTATCGAATAATCACTATCTGATCCATCACGATAGCAGCCATAATCCAATAGAACTAATTGCTGAAATTATAGTCAATGCCAATTATGGCTTACTGGAACTCACACCTGTCAAACAGACAATGGAAGATATCTTTATTAGCCTAATTACACCCACATGATTATTACCATTGCTTATAGAGAACTTAAAACACTGTTTCTATCACCTTTAGCTTGGTCAATTTTAGCGGTTTTACAACTTATTCTGGCCTATTTATTCTTAACTCAAATCGAAACATTCACCTCAATTCAAGCTCAATTAGCAGGTATTGATAATGCCCCAGGCATGACTGACATTATAGTTCTCCCCTTATTTTCCAATGCCTCGATTATATTATTACTTGTAACTCCCCTGCTCACCATGCGCCTAGTCTGTGAAGAAAGGCGCAATAAAACTTTATCATTATTACTTTCAGCCCCCATTTCTGGAACTGACATTATTTTAGGAAAGTTCTTAGGCATATTAGGCATGCTAGCTCTGATTGTTTTTCTTATTAGCCTGATGCCTTTATCCCTTTTAATAGGAGGCGAGCTAGACTTAGGGAAGTTCTTTTGTAATATTCTAGCCCTACTATTATTAGTTTCATCCTTTGCATCAATCGGGCTTTATATGTCTTGTATTGCCAGCCACCCCACCATTGCTGCAATCTGTAGTTTTGGTCTATTACTTCTTTTATGGATACTTGATTGGACGGCAGGATTAAAAGGCCAAGGTAGTGATCTCTTTCAATATTTATCCATTCTAAAGCACTTTCAAAATATTCAAAGTGGCTTACTTAATACCCGTGATATCAGTTATTTTCTACTGTTTATCAGCACTTTTCTTATCTTAAGTATTCGCAGCCTTGAAAGTGACAGGTTACAAAAATGAAAATCACCCAACATATTCATCAACGTATCCGTATAAAAAACAGCTTAATCACTGTTATTATTTTAGCTGCATTAATCGCTTTAGCATCCCTTAGTCGACTATATACAACTGAAATAGACTTAACCACAAACAACAGTAATACACTAAGCGAAGCCTCACAAAAAATATTAGCTTCTTTAGCAGAACCGATTACCATAACGGCTTACATTAAAGAGCCTAAGCTACAACAGCAATTAGCTCAATTATTAAACAGATATCGTCGATTTAAACACAATATATCTATCCAATTTATTGACCCAACCCAAGTCCCCGAAAAAGCACGTGAATTAAATATAGGCCCACAAGGCGCTATTATTATTGAATATTTAGGCCGTACCGAGAAACTGACCTACCTAGACGAATCAACTTTGTCTAATGCCCTCCTCCAACTAGCGCATAGCAAAGAACGCTGGATTACATTTTTAACAGGTCATGGAGAACGTTCGCCTATTGGTAATGCAAATTTTGATCTAGGGTTGTTTGGTGCGCAACTAGAACAGCATAAAATAAAAGTGCAAACCATTAACTTAGCGCAATTCCCAACTATTCCAGATAATTCAGTATTATTAATACTGGCTACACCAGCCGTCGCGCTATTAGCCGGCGAGTTAAACATTATTAGCGACTATATTAATAGTGGTGGAAATTTACTGCTACTCACCGACCCAAAAAATCAGCACCTAAGCACTATTGAGCAACAACTAGGGCTTACTAAACTACCCGGTATTATTGTAGACAGCAGTTCAAGCCTATATGGTATTGATGATCCCACCTTTGTTTTAGTCAGTAAATACAGTCGCCATCCGATTAGCATTAACTTTAATAGCATTACCGTTTTCCCTATCAGCTCTGCTTTTTCCACAGATGAAGAAACGGAATATAAAACCGAAGCGCTGCTCACAAGCGTGCCAAAATCATGGACTGAAACAGCAGCAATAACAGGCAACGTACGCTTTGATGTAGACAGCCAAGATCAACAAGGGCCATTAACCTTTGCCTACGCCTTAACTCGTGACTTTTCTAAAAAAAATCAACAGCGTATTGTAGTTTTAGGTGATGGCGACTTTTTATCTAATGCTTATTTAGGCAATGTGGGTAATGCTGAATTGGGTTTTAGACTGATTAACTGGCTTA
>CAZMQH010000125.1:0-6660 GCA_964568245.1 uncultured Methylomarinum sp. | reverse complement strand
TCTGTATCATGGCCACATTTACGAGTTGAAGACATAATGGCATCAACTTGAGGGATGGTTAAGCCTTTAATTGGGTTTTCTTTATTGACATAAACCGCTAATGCATCAATCGCAACAGGAATGGCTGTTGGTTTGTAGCCATACTTTTTTTCAAAAGCATCACGTTCTTTGTCTTTCATCTTACGACTCATAGGCCCAAGGTTTGAAGTCGCTTCTGTTAATGCGGGTGGTGCAGTAGAAGAGCCCGCCGCTTGAATTTGAATGTTAACATTTGGGTAAGTACGTTTAAACTCTTCTGCCCAAAGTGTCATCAAGTTTGCTAATGTATCAGACCCTACGCTAGATAAGTTGCCAGAAACACCGCTAGTTTTTTGATATTCAGGTACGCCAGCATCAACTGTCTGAATAGCAGTAGCAGTACCACTTAATAATGTTGCTGAAGTAAAACCTAGTGCAGCAACTAATGATTTTATTTTCATACTCAATCTCTGTAATAGTTTGTATGGGTCTATTGTGCAATTGCAATGTGACAATAATATGAACTTAGTATGACAATTTTGTGACAGCATGATTTAATAATCACTACTCAAGTGTGGTTCATCGTTATACTTAGAAAACGAATCGCTTAAATATTATCTATGAATGACCAACAAACCGATTTAAACAGTCTTGAGCAACGAGCGCTAGTAGCGTTAAATGCCGAACACTATAAGGAAGCGATTGAGCTTTATAAGCAGTTATGGGAAAACTCTGATGATGAAAAGTGGCAGCGACAATTAACCCATTGTTATTTACAGCGGGCTTTGTCTTTTGGTCAGCGTGGAATGCTTAGGGAGGCATTCGTACACTGGGATAATTATATTCAATATGCTGAGCCGCCTTACCAAGCCTATGATCACTATATTAGCTGGCAAATCCAATCGCAAAATAGCAAGAATATCCAGTCAGCTCTACAGCAATTAACAGCTGAACAGATAGATACACAATACTCAGAACTAGCAAGCTTGCTCGGTTGTTTAATTCTTTCTGGCCATGATGAACTTCAGTGTTATTTGCCTGATGACTCCATTTTTATGACTCAGCTGACGTTAGCTCAGACAGCTTTACAAGCTTGTCTTGAGAATGATCAAGCGTTATTAATAGAGACATTAAAACAACTACCTTATCGTTCCGTTTTTAAAGATTTTCGTTTATTGCTCAATGCAACTCAAAATCCCCCTCAATCTATTGAACAGGCCTTAATAAAAGTGTCTGATAGCTCGCCTTATTTTCAAGCGCTTAACTTATTATATATATCGACTTTAGAGGGGGCTATATTAGTTCGGCAGTTAGGGGTATGTAACTATACACAAGGTAAAACCGTTGCCAATATAAAAGGGTTCAATCAACAGCAACAACAATTGATAGAGGCTTTAATTCAATATCCAGAGGGATTAATTGACAAAGTAAAATTTAATTTATTAGCTCAATATTCTGTTTTATGGGGAACGGGAGAGGCAGAATCTATTTGTAAGACCCTGTTAGTCAGTTATCCAGCAGGACTCAAAGATTTTAATAAACGTTTTACCGCGCTTAATCGCTTTGAGAGTAATCGATTAAAAGCATTGGCTAGTGAGCAGAGTCGTGATTATGTGAAGGCTGAAGAATCTTGGCGGCAATGTATTGAGTCGTTGCAAGATGATAAACCTGAAAACAGCCTGAAAATAGCTTTAATTCTACGTCGCATGGCCAATTTACAAAATGATTCGGATATGGCTACTGATTTAATTATTGAAAGCCTTGATTATGATGAAGACTTACCCAGTTACCTGCATATTTTGCATTACGTGAATCAATATGAGGTTGATAGAGCAGAGCATAAACAGTGGTTGCAAAAAAGCCTTAAAGCCTTTCCACAAAGTACTGAGTTATTAACGCTAGCGGTTCAGTCGGTAACTGAGCATAAGGAATATGAAAAGGCGGGGCAATATGCGTCACAAATATTAGCCATTGATCCATTAAATACCGTTGCTAAAGATATTTTGTTTTCCAGTTATTTAGACCAGGCACGAAAGCTTATTCAAGGTAAAGAACATGCTTTAGTTGAGCAGCAAATTAAACTAGCAGAAGATTTACATTTAGGGTCAAAATACCGAGCGCAAGCTCAGTTAGTTCTAGGGCTGTACTATTTTTCGAAGCAGGATGAAAAACAAGGCCTTACACTGATTGTCGAAGCATTAGAAAAACTACACCAAGACCCCGTTAATGCTTATTTTCAAGCAGCAATGGAAGCCTTATTGATCGAGTTACCTGTGGCTAGTATTTTACAACCATTAGAGCCTGTCGAACAATATCTATTATCAGCATCGCAACTTAATACTGTTATTCAGCAATTAAATCATTACGGCAAAGATTTTGATCATCAATTGTTATTGCTCAAGGCGGTTGAAAAAATCACCGTGAGCTTAAAAGTATCACTCTCTCAACAGTCTTATGATGAATCATTAATATTAAAGCTAGCCGAAGGGCTAGATAAAATTAATGCCTTTGAATTGTTACAGTATTGCGCAGAATTATCCGCTGATAAATGGAATAATGTTATTTGGCCGTATTACCTTACTTATGCCGAGCAAAAGGGAGTGGCGGATAAATGCTCATCTGCACAAATTAATCGCTTAGAAGCTATACGTGAGCATGCGATTAAGGATGAAAATGACAGGGTTAAGCTACTCATCGATGCTTTTATTGATCAATATTATCAAGCTCATGCTGATACAACTAAGAGCTTTGTTGATAATCTATTTAATCTAAATGAAGAAAATGACAGCGATGATTATATAGATCCAACGGATGAGTTATTCAAACTTATACCCGAAGATGCTTTGTTAAAAGTCATGAATAAAGCGGATGAGTTAATGATGGAAACCACGCCTGAACAGTTAGTTGAAGATTTAAGCCCTAGTGGAGATAATGGTGAGCATATTCTACTGGCTATGATGCAAGAGCCTGAATTGTTTTCAACATTAATGATACTAAAAGCCGCCAATGAATTAAGCATTGAAATCAAGCTAACAGTAAACGATATACTAAAATCATTTGATGTAACTACAATGCAGGTATAGCTATTTAAGTACCTAAGGAACGTGCATGAAACAACTTCCCGATTTCTAAGTCTATTTAATTTAACAAAAATATTGTAGGAGCGTCTGCCCTCGGCGCGATTTATGAGAGAAAAGAGTATTATTTTATTCGCGCCGAGGGTCGGCACTCCTACAAATTATTATGAGCTTTTATGAAAACACCTTACCAAATACTTGCTGTTCCGCCTGAAGCAAATGATGCTGAGATTAAACAGGCTTATTTGCAGCAGGTAAAGCTTAATCCACCTGATAAAGATCAGCAACGATTTCAATTAATCCATAATGCCTATGTTGCGGTTAAAGATGTTAAAAGTAGGGTAAGTTATGAGTTATTTAATGTGCCTGATATTGATTTTGATGAGCTCGTTGATCAGGCTTTGAGTTTGACTGATATAAATAAGATAAGTGCTGAACAATTTAATACTTTATTTCAAGTCAGTATTGATGATGCAACCATTCAAAATGCACTACCTTCCAAACAAAAATAATGAGTACAGACGCAGAAAAACCCCAATTGCTTGAACAGTTTCAAGCTTATTTAGAACAAACGAGCATTGAATCTGTCATAACAGCAGAACAACCAGATTTACATACTTTATTGTCTGAAATGGTTGGATTAAAAACAGAAGTGAAAACACAAGCCAGGCAGTTTAAGAACACCTTGGATACGCTAAGTTCTGCGCTCGCTACTGTACAAGAGAATAATAAACTTTTAGCTGAAAACTTGATTGAATCCCGCCAGCAACAAGATGAAATTCAAAAAACTTTATTGTTAGAATTTATTGATATTTATGACAGAGTAAAGCTTGGGTCAGAGCTGTTACAAAACTATAGACCTGTTAAATCACTGTTTAAAAACTCAAGAAAAAGGGATGTGAAAGTTATCAAACAGTTTCAGCAGGGACAAAATATGAGTTTGCGACGGTTTGAACAATTATTACAGCGTTATCAGGTGAGAGCTATTGAATGTGTGGGGATGATATTTGATCCTGCTAAGATGAATGTGATTGAAATAGGCAATGAGCAAACAGTTGAAAACGGTATTGTGCTGGAAGAGTTACGGGCAGGTTTTGTTTATAAAGATCAAGTTCTAAGATTGGCGGAAGTTAAGGTTAATAAAGTGGATTGAAATTTATACTTTTATTATGGCCAATAGGCCCCACCTACGGGTGGATTGAAACAATTAATATTTAATATAAATACACATTATGAATGAAATTATTATTGGAATAGATCTGGGAACTAGCAATTCAGAAGTCTCAGTGGTTGAACAGGGAAAAGTCACCGTTATTGCTGATGGGCATAATAAAATTCTGCCATCCTATGTTGGTATTGATGATGATGGTAATATTATCGTTGGGGAAATTGCTAAAAATCAATATATGCTCTATCCAGATCGTACGGTTAAATCCATCAAACGATTGATGGGACAAAATACGGCAGTCAACCTGGCTGGGCATGATTATTCACCTCAGGAAATTTCTGCCATTATTCTGAAACGCCTTAAAGCGATTGCTGAAAACTACCTAGACCAATCGATAAGTAAAGCGGTGATTACTGTTCCTGCTTATTTTTCAGATGCACAGCGTCAAGCGACTTATGCCGCAGGTGAAATTGCGGGTTTAGATGTCGTTCGGATGATAAATGAGCCAACGGCCGCCGCTTTAACTTATGATATTAAGCAAGCAGAACAAAAACATTTGCTGGTCTACGATTTGGGTGGTGGAACCTTTGATGTTTCTGTGGTTAATGTTGAAGCCGGTGTGGTTGAAGTGCTTTCTAGCCATGGTGATAACCATTTAGGGGGTGATGATTTTGATCAAAAAATCATTCAATACCTACTCGATCATTTACAAGCAACTTATGCAGTTGATGCCCGTCTTTATAGTAAAGCGATGGCGCGTATTACCCGTGCAGCGGAACGGGCAAAATTGGTATTGTCAGATCAACCTTATGCCCAAATTGAGGAAGAGTATTTACTAGAACATAACGGGGTCGCTATTCATTTATCAATCGAGCTTTCTCGTATGCAATATGAGGAAATGATTGAAGATTATATTAACCTGACTATGGATGCTGTTCATACTGCTTTGAAAGGGGGCAAACTTACCGCTGCAGAGATTGATGAAGTTATTTTGGTGGGGGGCTCTACTCGAACGCCTTGTGTTCGGAAACGATTATATAATGGATTTGGTTTTGAGCCACATGGTGAAGTGGATGCTGATTTATGCGTCAGCATGGGAGCGGCTATTCAGGCCGCGATGATTAATGGACAGCAAGTTGATAAGGTTTTGGTTGATGTAACACCCTATACTTATGGAACCAGTGCGATAGGTGTTTTAAATGGGGAACCCTATCCTTTTACTTATGAACCGATCATTCATAAAAATAGTGTATTACCAAGCCGTAAAACGGAAGCTTTTGTGACTAATCAACATGGGCAGGAATTTGTTGATATTACTATCTATCAAGGTGAAAATTTTGATGCCTTAAATAATGTGAAAATCGCTGCATTCCGAGTTGAGGGGCTATTAGATGTTGAGGCTGGAAATACCATTATTTTAACTTTGGAGCTTGATCTTAACGGTATATTACAGGTTTCAGCTGTGGAAAAAGCAACGGGCTTAACCAAGTCAATTACTGTTAATAATGCCTTGTCTCAAGCTGAAAGTGGTTCTGTAAAAGTAGCTACACAACGTATATCTGCTTTATTTGGTAAGTTGGACTCTAGTTTATATGAGCAAGATAAGTCGAACTCTTGTGAAGAGCGGGCTGTTCACCCAGAAGTTGAATTAGCAGAAGCGGCTATTAATAACGCTGAAAAATTATTTGATGATATATCCAATGAAGATAAAGAAGATATGCTGGATTTAATTAAGCGGCTCAGAGAGTGCATTGATGAACAGGATATTGCTGGATTAGAAAAACCTGTCACTGAGTTAAACGATATTATTTATTATTTGCAATCATGATGACGCGTTGTCCTTGCTGCAATGCAAGATTGCAGCAGACTAGTATTTGTCCTCGTTGTAGGGCTGATTTAATTAATCTGATAAGTGTGGAAAAATCAGCAGAGTTTTGGCTTGCTACCGCGATACATTTGTTGTTGGAGAATAAAGTTGAGAAAAGCTGTATTGCAATTAAAAAATCATTGCATTTGAAAACATCAGAGACAGCCATTGTTTTTCGCGAATTCTTAATTGATCAGCAAAGTCAGTTGGTTTTAGATTTGTTATTGAAGGCTCAAGTTTTATCGGCCAAAAAAATACTTTATCAAGTTCGTTTATTAAACCCACAAAGTAGACGATTACAACCGTTAGCTGATTTTACTGATTATTTGTTGTTAAAAGAATCTTGTAGTAAATCAGACATTTTATAGACAGGTAAGGGTTTGCTAAAATAGTAGCCCTGAATATAATCGCATTTTTGCTGGGATAGCAGCATTAGCTGTGTTTCATTTTCAACACCTTCAGCTACAATTTTTTGATTAGGGACTTGCAAGTAATGAATATACCCATATTGCGTAGGATTTTTGTTTCTG
>CAZMQH010000124.1:0-6711 GCA_964568245.1 uncultured Methylomarinum sp. | reverse complement strand
CTAGTAAAATAATAAGCAACAGGGTGGACAATACCCACCCTATCCTATTCACCGAGGACACTGGGTTCTTGGTTATTTCTGGGCTGTAGAGACAAGACACGCCTTGTCTCTACTTTAGGTGAACTCAGATAAAAAATAAACATGATTAACTGTCAAAACTTATGGAGCAATTGCAATCATGCTAAGCGTTGAAGGTTTAACTTTCTACTGCCGAAGGCCTTAACATTTTTGTTTTACCAGTCATCACATTTAAAGTTTTCCATAAACGTTTAAATACTGATTCTTGGGTATAAGGCAATCCATACTTCTCACATAAAGCTTTTACTTTAGGTTGAGTTCGTTGGTAACGACTTAAAGGCATATCAGGCCATAAATGATGTTCTACTTGATAATTTAACCAGCCATGCAGGAAATCAATTCTATCTGTCCCTGTTGCAAAGTTAGTTGATCCTAATATTTGTCTAAGATAAAACTCCCCTTTGTTTTTCGATTTATCTTCAAATATAAATAAATCATCACCTACATGATTAGTACCAATAATTAAAAATGTATGTAAATTAGCGAATACTTCTGCCATTAAGGAATTAATTAATACATTAGTTGCAGCAACCGTACCTCCTATTGCCATTACAATGCCGACAGGAATAAACAACAATGGAAATAATACAAAACGGAAGCCAATATAAGGCAGTAAGCATTGACTCCACAATTCCCAACCTTCGGGCTTTAAAGGATTCCACTCATCAGCCCGAGAGTATTCTGGAACTGGTTTACCTGCTTTTTTGGCTTTAAAAGTTCTAAGTTCTTTTAAGGTAGAAGGCGCATAGTAAAGAAACTTCCACGTACACGCCATGATACCCAAGAAAAGATATCGCGCTGGCATAGGCATGTCCATTTTTAGAAAATCTTCCATGTTGTACTCAACTTGGTCAGGATCTGCCTCTTCGCCCAGATTATAATGATGTAAATCATTATGTTCTTTATCCCAGGCAGCTGGCACCATCCATTCCATCCAATCAAGAAAACGTCTATTTCCTCTAGCAAAGCCTTTGCTAGTATAGCGTTTAGGTATACCTTCTATTCTATCGTAAGCTCTATGCTTTATATGGTGAGCAATAGTTGTCCAACGTGTTGTACTGCCTTGGCTGATTAAATAAGCAGAAATAGGGTTAGGTATAATCCATGCTGTACCATAACCTAGCGCAGTACATATCCGTCCCCAACGCTCTATTTTCTTTAAATGTTTAAAATCTTCATCGCCTAAATCAGCGAAGACTTCAGTACGAATTTCACCTAAATCTTTAGCCAATTGATCACGGTCAATTGTATGGTAGATATGCTTACTCAAAACCCTTATCCTCTTTTATAGTTAACTTAATCTTTATAGAGCTTCTCTATTAATGCATGCATGCCACGCAGCTATAATTAATAGAAGCGCTCTATAGAAAAAATTTAAATTTTCAATCCAAAAATAATTACCATAAAATTTAACTGGTAATTATAAATCGCACAGCATCTAACCTCAACTGTGCTTGCGCTATATTTTCATGCGATAACATAGCCATATCTTTTAATTGTTCTATTTCTTGCTCTTTAATACTTGGATTAATTTTCTTTAATCGAACCAAGCGTTTTATTTCAGTCGTTAATGTTGCCAACATTTGTTTATTTGCTTCAGCAACTAATTCTTGCATTTGTTGATCGGCTACACTTTCAGCTAATTTAATAGTATCCGTCAAATGTTCCCTTTGACTATTGATAAAGCTCACTATTTGAGCTTTATCAAACCGATTTTTAGTCTCAAACAAACTTTGATGATCAATCTCCGCACTAACCTCTTCCTTGTTCTGGTCCATTAATACTCTAATCGGTGTATGTGGTAAAAATCGCCCGACTTTTAATTCAGCAGGTGCACTGCATTCCACCACAAATAGCAATTCAAGTAAAAACTGGCCTTCCTTTAGGTCTGGATGCTTTACAACACTCAGTGCAGCATTCCCTGTTTCACTGGATAAGACTAAATCCATTGCTCCGATCACCATCGGATGCTCTTGAGTGATAAATTGCATATCTTCTCTAGCTAATGCAATTTCTCGATTAAGCGTCACCGTCATGCCATCTTCTGAAAGCATGGGAAAATATGAAATTCGTAGATTTTCACTCGGTCTAAGGATATGACAATCAGTGGAGTGATATTCAACATCAACGCCATAACAGTCAAATAATGATTCCATATAAGGCCATAAAGAACCATCACGTTCAATCGCCTGCAATTGGTATATCAGTTCTTCTGCCTGTTCTTTTCGACATGAATTCAATTCTAATAATTGATCACGACCATTATGCATATCCAGTTCAAGTTCTTTATTCAACACTTCTGTTTTAGCCACAAAAGCATCGACATCCTGTTGATTAACTGTCTTAAGCACATTAGATAAGTCATCAGCTAAACGACTAGCAACCTGCGAGGCGGCTGAGCAATTACGCTGAAAGGCATTAAAACCTTCTTCATACCAGCGATAAAGCACTTGCTGAGGTGAATTTAACAAATAAGGAATATGTATTTGAATCACATGTTTTTGACCAATACGGTCTAATCGTCCAATACGTTGTTGCAATAAATCTGGATTTTCAGGTAAATCAAATAAAATTAAATGATGTACCATTTGAAAGTTTCGACCTTCACTCCCAATTTCAGAACAAATCAATAAAGGAACGGTACTCTCTTCATCAGAAAAATAAGCAGCAGCTCTATCTCGTTCAACAATACTCATGCCTTCATGAAATACGGCTGATGCAATCCCTTTTCGGTTTTTTAAAGCCTTTTCCAATTGAATAACTGTTTCTGCCTGCTTACAAATTAACAAGGCTTTTTGATTGTCATCTTGTAGCTCTTCTAACTTATTAACTAACCAGGAAAAATAAGCACTATTTTCAAGATCAGAGGATTCTTCACCTCTTAGCGGATAACCATAACTTTCTCGCTCAGGAAACCCTTGTACCGTTTGACGTGAGTTTCTAAATAAAATCCGCCCAGTACCATGATGGTCTAATAACAACTCAATCAGCTCTTCTCTCGATTTTTCTGCTGTTTCAGTTTCATTTACTTTATCAAGCAAGGCATCGACATTATCTTGTTTTAGCAACGCCGCTAAACTTTGCTTTTGATCATCTGTAATCAGTTCACCCGAAATTAATAACCGTGCGGCATTTGCAACTGGTTCAAATTTCTGTTCGTCAGCTAAAAATTGTTCAAATTGATAAAAACGATCAGGATCTAATAATCTTAACCGTGCAAAATGGCTTTCTTTACCCAATTGTTCAGGCGTAGCAGTTAATAAAATCAACCCAGGGGTCGTTAGAGCTAATTGTTCTACAAATAAATAATCAGCACTAGGGTCTTGTTCACTCCATTCCAAATGGTGAGCTTCATCAACCACCACAATATCCCAACCCGCTTCTAATGCTTGCTGTTGACGTTGAGGGTATTCTGAAAAGAAATTTTGAGAACAAAGCACTAACTGCTCGGTTACAAAAGGATTAGGCTCATCAACCGCTTGACAACGTGCCTCATCAAAAATACTAAAACGTAAATTAAAACGTCTTATCATTTCCACCAACCACTGATGAAGCAAACTTTCGGGAACAATAATTAATTGGCGCTGACTTAAGCCATTAATTAATCGATATTGCAGCACTAATCCCGCTTCAATCGTTTTCCCTAATCCTACTTCATCTGCCAACATAATCCGTGGTTCAACACGGCTAGCTGCTTCATGCGCTATATAGAGTTGATGGGCAATTAAAGAGGCTCTAGCTCCCTGTAGCCCTTTTACAGCCGACTGCTGATGTTGCTGCTGTCTTCTCCAGGTTTCATAGCGTAATAAAAACCAGCTAGTTGGATCTATCTGCCCTGTAAATAAGCGGTCTTGTGGTTTATTAAATTGAATATGATGATTTAAATCCATTTCTTCTAAAAGGCATGGATCACCCATATCATCTATCCCTGAATAAATAATCAAGCCATCCCGCTCAATCACTTCTTCAACTATCACCTTAACATTTTCTGTCGTTTCTATTTCATCCCCTACCATAAACCTTGCTCGTGTTAAGGGCGCATTATCCATCGCATAGATACGCTTATCACCTGTGGCTAAATATAATACCGAGACACGATTAAACTCTACCTCTAAAATCAAACCCAAACCAAGTTCAGACTCAGTATTACTTATCCAGCGCTGCCCAGGAACAAAATCACTCATATATATTAGCTTTTCTACTTTTCTTTAATTATTGATACTTTCCCCTCACTCATTCCTCTTTGTTTGGAGAGGGTTAAGGAAGGTTTTTTTTGGTAATACGAGAAATACCGACAGCCTCGCGAATTGACTGCATAAAAGGCACACTAATTTCTCTTGCTTTAGCTGCGCCTTCTTGTAGTTGTTCTTCAATATGCTCAGGTGCTTCCATTAATGCATGATAACGCTCTCTTGCTGGTGCAATTTCATCATTAATTTTTTCAAATAAAACTTTCTTCATTTCACCCCAGGCAATGCCTTCAGCATAACGTTGACTAATCTCGGCAACTTCAGCTTCTGTAGCAAATGCTTTGTAAATACCAAATAAAGTACAACCGTCAGTCTCTTTAGCCTCACCTGGCTCTAAAGAATTGGTTTTAATTTTATTAATTAGCTTTTTAAACTTTTTCTCAGTTTCAAATAAAGGAATCGTATTGTTATAGCTTTTACTCATTTTACGACCATCTAAACCTAATATGGTCGCAGCATTATCGTCAACTACAGCTTCAGGAATAGCAAAATGTTCACCATAAATATGATTAAAGCGTGAGGCTATATCCCGCGCCATTTCAATATGTTGAATTTGATCTTTACCCACAGGTACTTTATTAGCCTTAAACATCAACATATCAGCAGCCATCAAAACAGGATAACCAAACAACCCTAAAGTAATACCCTTGTCAGGATCAGCACCTTCAGTCTCTTCATTTTCGACCACAGCGGCTTTATAAGCATGTGCTCTGTTCATTAAACCTTTAGAGGTAACACAAGAAAGCATCCAACATAATTCTGGAATTTCTGGCACATCTGATTGACGATAAAATACAGCGTTAGAAGTATCTAAACCTAAGGCTAACCAAGTGGCTGCAATTTCTAAACTTGACCGCCTTACTCTAGCTGGTTCTTGGCATTTGATTAAGGCATGATAATCCGCAAGAAAATAAAAAGGTCTTACATTGGCATCTTTACTTGCCTCAATCGCAGGGCGAATTGCACCTGCATAATTACCTAAGTGAGGCGTGCCCGTTGTTGTAATACCGGTAAGAACGATTTGTTTACTCATATCAACGACAAATTATTAATCAAAAATTCCTTGATTTTACACAAAAATGCCTAAATCGTACGCATTTATTTTGTTTTTTATAGTACACTGCATTTTTTCGGTAATTTTTGCGGAAAATTTACCCAGATTTATAAAAATCGTCTAAAGTTAGTTTAGATTGATTATTTATTTAATTAGGAGAAAATAATGCTAGAGTATGATGAAAAGCGAGACTACATTCGAATGGACGTTGATTGTGACATTAGCTATAAACTAGCTGATTCAAATGAGACAAAATCAGGACATTGCACATCTTTAAGTGGTGCTGGCATCTCTTTTATTGCAGATAATGCATATGATGCGGGATTAGCCATGGAAGTTAACATTATCCCGAAAAATGCATCAACTCCACCTATGACGGCTTTTATTGAAGTGGTACGCAGTACAGCTTCTGATGACGGCACTTTTGAAATTGCCGCATCCATTAAAAGTCTTAAATAAAACAGGTTTGATAACTTAGTCATCAAACGCATTCCACTACACTATGTACACAATTACTAAAGAAGTTTATTTCTGCTATGGTCATCGTCTCATGAACCATAAGGGAAAATGCAAGAACCTTCACGGCCATAGCGTTAAGGCATCCATATCTATTCAACAGGAACAGTTAGATGAACAAAGTATGGTCTGTGATTTTTCAGATATCAAAGATATTGTTGAAAATTACATCAACAAACACTTAGACCACAATTTTTTGCTACATAAAGATGATCCTATCATCCCCATGCTTGAGCAACAGAATGAGCGTTTTATGGCTATAGATGAACACCCAACAGCCGAAGTGTTAAGTAAAATGATCTATCAACATTTAAAACAACAAGGCTTAGCTGTTCATCAAGTAGTACTGTGGGAAACAGCCAGCGCCAATGCCTGTTATCAAGAAAGCTAAAACATGAGTTTAGTTCACCCTGTTAATACCTCGCTATGTTTAGAAAAACTGTGTGAATCAAACTATAAAAAATTGTTTAGTCTCATTCCAGATTTACAGTCTTTCCACAATAAAGCGATGGGGGAAACAAAAAACCAGCCATCACTGCATTTAAAGGTCATTGAACGCTCCAAACACACAATGACCGTTGAGCTAAGCCATCAATTCAACAAAAACTTAGTGGAAGTAATGGAACCGGCTGTCAAAATAAGAATTTACTTAGATGCAAATTTAGCTGAAGTTTTAAGAGACCATGAAAGACCCACAGTGTCGAGTGTATACAGAGACCCCGCACAAAGTGTTGAAATAATGGACTACAAATGGCGCCTAAATTACTTCCTACAAAAATGGCTGGATCATTGTTTACTAACTGATTATAAATT
>CAZMQH010000123.1:0-6807 GCA_964568245.1 uncultured Methylomarinum sp. | reverse complement strand
CTAAATGGTGAGATAAATCAGCTTCTTTTACAGGTTTGAACTTTAAGCCTTCTAATGATTCAAGCTTAACTCTTGCTAAAACAACATCAGGTTCGATCCCCTCAGCCTGAATAGAGCGCCCAAGAGGCGTGTAGTATCGAGCTGTTGTTAATTTAACTGCCGCATTTTTCCCAGTTGGCAAAATAGTCTGAACAGAACCCTTACCAAAAGATTTCTCCCCCATAATGATTGCTCTTTTATGATCTTGCAATGCACCCGCTACAATCTCTGATGCCGATGCAGATCCAGCATTAATCAACACAACCAATGGAATCCCATTAATCTCATCACCAGGCGATGCATTAAACCGCATTTCTGAGTTTTTAATTCTACCTTCAGTATAAACAATCAAGCCTTTTTCTAAAAAGGCATCACTCACTTCTACAGCAGCATTTAAAACGCCACCAGGGTTATTCCTTAGATCTAGCACCAAGCCTTTTAAGTCAGCTTTATTTTCCTTTTTTAACTCAGCAATGGCATCAATAACGCCTTGCCCTGTTCTTGATTGAAAACTACTAATTCTTAAGTAACCATAATTAGGCTCAAGCATTTTTTGTTTAACACTTTTAACTTTAATAATCGCACGAGTAATAGTCACTTTTAAAGGCGTTTCTTCGCCCTCTCTAATAACCGTAAGTAAAATATCACTACCTGGCTCGCCTCGCATAATCTTAACGGCATCACCCAACATCATACCTTTAACTGGCTTTTCATTCAGCCTCACAATTAAATCACCCGATTTCATCCCTGCTCGCTGCGCAGGAGTATCATCAATAGGCGATACAACTTTAACAAAGCCATTCTCCATAGTAACCTCTATCCCTAAGCCACCAAACTGCCCCATGGTGCCTTCTCTTAACTCTTTGTATTGTTCTATATCCAAATAAGCTGAATGCGGATCCAATCCTGCCAACATGCCTTTTATAGCATCTTCTAGTAATTTCTTATCTGAAACAGGTTCAACATAGTCCCTTTTTATTCGCCCAAAAACCTCAGTAAAAGCTCTTAATTCCTCATAAGGCAACGAGACGACCTTCTCTGTACTCGCTACAGGGTCCACCTTATCCCTGTCGGCAATGACTGTACCACCAAGGCTCAAAAGCACACCCAGTAAAACACCCAAAAATAAAATCACACTATTGTTCTTTTTAAGCATATCTTTTAACTCTCTAATCCTTAATATTTATAGATTTTTGACAGAAGCAATCTATCTAGTTTTCCCACCACGAATTTTACGACACCATTTGATAGGGTTTACGGGCTTCCCTTTTTTTCTAACACCAAAATACAAGCCAGCACTCGACCGCCCTCCACTAAGGCCAACAGTTGAAATAACAGTCCCTGCCTCTACCCAATCACCCTTTTCTTTATATAAACTTTGGTTAAAAGCATATAAGGTCATATAGCTTTTATCGTGTTTAATGATAGTCAACAATCCATATCCTCGCAACCAATCAGCATAAACAACTTGACCTCTAGCAACTGCCCTTACTTCCTGCCCTTCTTTTGCACCAATCAACACGCCATCCCAACGACTTTCAGATCGCTGCGCTCCAAATTTTTTAAGCAACCGCCCTTGAACAGGCCAAGGCAAATTACCTTTTAAACTTTTAAACGGCTTCACAACACCATGATTTAAGGGAAAGTCATCCCTGACCTGTTGCAATCTTAAAATCAAGCTGACTAATTTTTTTTCACTTTGCTTTAAATACTTCAACTGCTGGCTTTTTGACAGTACTTGCTGATTAAGTTCAGCCAATACTGCTTTTCGCCCAGCCTTAGCTACCAGCAATTCATCTCGACGCTGCTTTCTTGAAACCATCTTTTTTGCCAACAATTCAGACTCCGCCTGATACTGGCCATTTAGGTCACGTAATATTTGTAAGTTTTGATCAATAATTCTAATTTTTTTTAATCGGGATTTATTGAAAAGATCATAGTAAACCATAATGCGCGCTGATAACGATGGATCTTGCTGGTTTAACATCAATTTTAACTTTTCATTTTTACCCATGCTATGAGCCGCTTTCACTATCGCTTCCAAGCTGTGCTTTTGGGACTCTATCTGCCCCTGCTTCGCTTCGCGTTGCCGCTCATTTTCTTGCAGTATTTTATTTGATTTGTTTATCTGCTGTTTTAAAGATGCTAAATGCGCAATACTTTTTCCATAGCTTATTTCAAGCCCCTTCAACTCAGCTCGCAAGGCTTTTTTATCCGACTTTAAAGCATTGACGGCTTGAGTTATTTTTTTTATTTTTGCCTTTAAGCCGGATAACTCTTTAGCTTTATTGTTAGCTTCGCCAGCAATTAATTCTGCAGAAACAGCAAACCCAATAATAAATATAACCGATAAAAAAACCTTAAATTTCATAATATAAAAAGGCCCAACATTTAATATCTATCAAATATTGGGCCTTTTTTCCCGTTTAAACTAAAGAACGTCCAGTCATCTCAACTGGCTGATCCACACCTAGAATATGAAGCATAGTAGGAGCTAAATCAGACAACCCTCCACCATCAGCTAATGGCTTAGAGCCTCCAACATGAACTAACGGTACAAGGTTAGTGGTATGCGCTGTATGAGGCTGTCCAGTTCCTTTCCCCACCATTTGCTCGATATTGCCATGATCAGCTGTAACCAACATTTGTCCATCTACTTCTTTCAAAGCAGCAACCAACTGCTTTAATGAAGAGTCGATTGTTTCTACCGCAACAATAGCCGCTTCAATAACACCCGTATGCCCGACCATATCGCAATTAGCGTAATTACAAATAATCACATCAAACTCACCGCCCTTAATGGCTCCCACTAAATGTTCAGTGACCTCAGCAGCACTCATCTCTGGTTGCATATCATAAGTTTTAACTTTTGGCGACGGTACTAGAATTCTTTTTTCGTTTTCAAACGGCTCATCTCTTCCCCCATTTAAAAAGAAAGTAACATGAGCATATTTTTCAGTTTCAGCTAACCGTAATTGCGTCATTCCTTGGTTAGCAATGACTTCTCCCAAACCATTTTTCACATCGACAGGCGGATAAGCTACATCATAATCAAAATCTTGGTGGTATTGCGTTAAAGTTGCGTAACAACCACGATGTGGCTCACAACCTCTTGCAAAACCATCAAAATTAACTTCTGTTAATGCTCTTGAAATCTCTCTTGCTCTATCTGCACGAAAATTCATAAAAACAATAGAATCTTCTGGATCTAAAGTAATAACATTTCCATTACCGTCTAATACTGCTGTTGGCAATACAAATTCATCCGTCTCATCTCTAGCATACGCATCATCTAAAGCTTGCTGCGCTGAATTGACTTTATATTTTGTTTCACCTTTGGCTATTAAGGTATGAGCTTCTTCAACACGCTCCCAACGGCTATCTCTATCCATTACATAAAAACGACCCATTACGGTCACTATTTGTCCCGCCCCCAATTCAGCGAATTTATCTTCCATCAATTTGATAGAACTGGTTGCACTTTTAGGGGGGACATCACGCCCATCTAAAAAGGCATGCAAATAAACTTTCTTCAATCCACGCTTAACCGCCAATTCTACCATTGCTGCAATCTGCAGTTCATGGCTGTGCACACCACCTGGTGATAACAGCCCCATAATATGCAATGCTTTATCTTTATCTATTGCTTGATCAACCGCGTTGCATAAAACTTTATTAGAGAAAAAACTACCGTTTTGAACAGCAGCACTCACTTTAGATAGTTCTTGGCGCATGAGCCGGCCACTGCCTATATGTAAATGTCCAACTTCTGAATTTCCCATTTGCTGATCAGGTAACCCTACTGAATCACCTGCACAATCAAGCAAAGTTGCTGGGTAATCTTTTTGTAATTGATCCCAACAAGGCGTATTGGCCATTGCTATTGCATTATTACTTTGATCTTCGCTATACCCGAATCCATCAAGAATTAATAACACTAATGGTTTTGGTCGATTCAACATGACTTTTACTCTCCGCTTCAGCCATCAATATTACAATTGTGTAGGCTGATAATTATTTAAAAACTTAGAAGTGGAAATAAACGATCCCACCTCATTAATACAAAAGTACCGTACATTATACTTAACTTAGGGAGATGGAAATAAATAATCGTCCATTATTGGGCAGGATTCCCCCCCCGCCCCCTTCATATTAAAAAACAGAAGATGATCTACACATCACAATTAATGTCATAAATACAATCATTTACAAAAAAACCAAAGGGATATGTAAGTTTTATTTTGTTCCAGCGATGATATAGATTAGAATAGTTAGTTAATACTAATATACGTTAACACTTTTATGTGTACAAGCAATGTTCATTAGCTAGCAATTTGGTTACACTCTAGACATCGGCTGTAACAATTCAAAGGTTTATATAAATGGAAAACAGCAGGGAAACAATTCTTTATAACGATGCGGACATTAATCGTGCCGCCCGCTGCTTAAAAGCAATGTCTCACCCATTACGCCTAAAGATTCTTTGTGTTTTAGGAACAGAAAAAATCAGCGTACAAGAAATAGTTAAACAAGTTGGCACTAGCCAGAGTAATATTTCACAACATTTAGCAATTCTAAGAGAAAAAGATATTCTCGGCCATGAAAAAGAAGCGAACCGTGTTTATTATTTTATTGATGATGAACGCATGCTTAAGCTTATTCATATGATGCGCGAAGTCTTTTGTACTTCATGCTAATTCACTACTAACCCTTAACTACATTTTACAATGGATCAATACATAGAATTTATTTCCAATCATTACTTACTTTGCCTAGGCCTAGTTGTTGTCGCTTACATGTTGATTCAAGACCTTTTTGAAAGCACCTTTAATAAATATGAAAGCCTATCGCCTTTACTTGCTGTCGCTAAAATGAATGATGATAGTACGATTATAGTTGATGTGCGCGAACCCCACGAATATATTAAAGGGCATATTGAAAATTCAATTAACATCCCTTTAGGTAAATTCTCAGAAAAAGTGCACACACTTGAAAAATACAAAAGCCAACCTATTATTGTCGTGTGCAAAAGCGGATCACGCACTGTTCCTGCCTGCAAAACACTGACAAAAGAAAATTTTGAACACGTTTTCAATATGATTGGCGGCATGCAGTCATGGGAAGATAACAACTTCCCTATCAAGATCACCAGTACAGAAAAATTCTAAAACCTGAAAGCAATATCTTCAGGTAAAATACTAAAACGGCACATTTAAATAATCTAACATATTAAATATCATGGCAGAACAAAAAAAAACGGAAGAAAAACAATTTTCAATTCAAAAAATATTTACTAAAGACATCTCATTTGAATCCCCCAATTCTCCTAAGATTTTTACTGAGAAATGGGAGCCTACTGTAGATTTCAACCTTGGAACCAACGTTGAGTCCTTAGAAGATGCATTATTTGAAGTTACACTTTCTGTTACTGTCACCGTAAAGTGCAAAGAAACCACAGCCTACTTAGTTGAGGTCACTCAGGCTGGAATTTTCTCTCTAGCTGGCTTTTCTGAACAAGAAATGGGGCCGATGGTAGGTAGTTTTTGCCCTAATATTTTATTCCCTTATGCTAGAGAAGTCGTTTCTGATTTAGTTGCTAAAGGCGGCTTCCCTCAATTATTACTAGCCCCTGTTAATTTTGATGCGCTGTATTCACAGCATTTACAACAAGCGCAACAAGCACCTAGCAGCAACACAGTAAATTAATGACACCATCAATCAGCGTCTTAGGCGCTGGCTCATGGGGAACTGCGCTTGCAATGCAGGCAGCCAGAAGTGGCTGCCACACCTTGCTTTGGGGACACAATCCAGAGCATATGGCATCTTTATCCAAAAACAGGGAAAACACTCGCTATTTACCAGGCCTCCCTCTTCCTGAATCATTATCAATTACAGATAATTTAGAAGAGGCTGTTAAATTCAGCCCGATCATTCTTATTTCTGTACCTAGCCACGCCTTTAGGGACACGCTAAAAAACATTAAGCCCTATACAGATAAGCAAACAAAAATAGCCTGGGCAACCAAAGGCTTCAATCCTGCTGATGGCGCATTGCTTGACCAAGTGGTCAGGCAAGTTTTTTCATCCGAAATCCAGACAGCTGCATTATCAGGCCCAACCTTTGCCAATGAAGTGGCCGCAGGACTCCCCACAGCACTTACTATTGCTTCTACCACCCCTCAATTTTCTGAGAAAATTGCGGAAATTCTTCATAATCACCGCTTTAGAACATATACAAGCAATGATATTATTGGAGTTCAAGTAGGAGGTGCGGTTAAAAATGCACTTGCAATTGCAGCGGGTATTGCCGATGGACTTGGCTTTGGAGCCAATACAAGATCAGCATTAATCACTCGAGGCCTTCAAGAGATCATGCGATTAGGAATTACATTAGGCGGACAAGCAGATACTTTTATGGGCTTAGCAGGGCTTGGCGATCTCATCCTTACTTGCACTGACAACCAATCTAGAAATCGTCGTCTGGGTCTGGCTTTAGGGGCAGGAAAAGATAAAGATGCCGCAGTTAAAGAAATAGGACAAGAGGTTGAAGGCATCTCCGCAGCAAAAGAAACTTACTTACTTTCTGTAAAGCATAATATCGAAATGCCTATTATTGAACAGACATACAAAGTTTTATATCAAAACCTAGACCCTCGCATTGCCGTCCAAAACCTTTTAAACCGCGAACAAAAAGCAGAGTTCTAGCCCTTTTTTAGCCCCTTGAAGCAGGGTTCTTTATAATACACTAGTACAGCAAACCGTAAGTCCG
>CAZMQH010000122.1:0-6846 GCA_964568245.1 uncultured Methylomarinum sp. | reverse complement strand
GACCAAGATAAGCCTATGGGGTTCGAGTACATCATCACGACGGCTCAATTTAATGATTTACCTGAAGGTGAGAAACAATACTGGCATTACCATGCTGAAGAAATTCCACGTGCACATGCAACATTCCCTGATTTAACATCAGCAGAAGCCGCTAAAATTTTACCAGTCGTTAATGAAACTTACGGTAAAGTTTATTATTTCAAAAAGCCACATGACAAAATGCCATTGGGCGAACCATATATCTTAAAAGTTCAAGATATGCCTGAGCAAGATTAAGCTGTAATTAAGCAATAAAGAGTTAAACCAGCAGAGACTCTTCTCTGCTGGCTCTATTTTAGGAGAAGAGTATGCAAATGTTTCTAATGTTAATTGTTGGAATAACATTTCCCACTCTTTTCTATGCAAATCCAATGCTAGGTTTGCCAGAACTATCCATTCCAAAAAACAATCCACAAACTGTTGAAAAGATTGAATTAGGACAATTGTTATTTAATGATGCTCGATTTAGCGGCAATGGATCGGTTAGTTGTGCAAGCTGTCATCAAAGTGATAAAGCATTTACTGATGCCTTAACAGTTCCTGAAGGTATACACAAACTGACAGGCCCTAGAAATGCGCCTACGGTTATTAATTCTGCTTTTTATAAAACTTTATTTTTAGATGGAAGAGCAAAAAGTTTAGAAGATCAAGCATTAGGCCCTTTTACTAACCCTGTTGAACATGGCCTAGATGATTATTCAAAAATTATCAAAATTGTTCAAACAGATCCAGAGTATCTTGTACGATTTAAGCAAGTCTTTCAACTTCAAGCTAAAGAGATCAGCATCGATCATGTGGCTAAAGCCATTGCCAGTTTTGAACGGACATTAGTTTCAGGGAATTCTTTATTTGATCAATATTATTTTGGTCGAGATCATACTAAATTATCAGAGAGTGCCGCCAGAGGTTTAAGGTTATTTCGACGAAAAGGTAATTGTGCTAATTGTCATGAAATATCTTGGGATAATGCCTTGTTTATGGATAATCGTTTTTATAATATTGGTGTCGGTTATCAAAAAATTAAAGGTCAGGTAGATAATATTATTAAGACTTTACGGCAAGGTGAAAAAATTGAAAGTTTAGGCCTTAGTGCTGAAGAGTACTCTGAGTTAGGGAGATTTAATACCACACACATTATTTCTGATATAGGAAAATTTAAAACCCCTACTTTACGAAATATCAGTTTAACCGCACCTTATATGCATGATGGAAGTATGACAACTTTAGCAGAAGTGGTTGACTATTATGATAAAGGGGGGATCCAAAACCGCTTTGTTGATGCCGCTATTTTTCCATTACATTTTACAGAACAAGAAAAAATAGATTTAGTTGAGTTTATGAAAGCATTAACAAGCTCAAATGAGAGTTTATTAATATCAAATAGTGACTGATATTTTAACAAGCTTTGATTGGCTGAATTTACATGTTAGGGGCACTGGCTTTAGCCCATACCTCCTAATATAAATGATTTTTGTCGTGGGGTTAAGTGGTCTTTTTAGGTATCTTAAATTGCGCAGCTTTAAGCTCATGACGATCTAATAAACGGTAAAACTCAGTTCGGTTACGCTTGGCTAATTTAGCGGCCTTAGACACACTACCATTGGTTAATTGTAATAATTTAACCAAATAGTCTCGTTCAAAATTATTTTTTGCATCATTAAAACTTATTAGCGTTGTTTGTTTTTCTTGAAGTGCTTTTTCAACAAGGCTTACAGGAATTAAAGGCGTTGTTGCGAAAGTGCAGGTGTGTTCTATCACATTTCTTAGCTGTCTCACATTGCCAGGCCATTTGTAACTAATTAAATGCTCCATTGCTTCTGTCGATAATCCCTTTGCTACTGAATGATGGTTTACTTGATTCATAGCAATAAAATGATTAGCCAATAGAGGTATGTCTTCTAACCTATCCTTTAAGCTAGGTGTAAATAAAGTGATAACATTTAAACGATAATAAAGATCTAATCTAAAAGTTCCTTCTTCTGTCATCTTTTTTAAATTACGATGGCTAGCTGATATAACCCTAACATCCACTTTAATAATTTCGTTAGAACCAACAGGACGAATTTCCCCTTCTTGCAGCACACGTAATAATTTAACCTGGAAAGCAGGAGACATATCACCTATTTCATCAAGAAATAAACTCCCCCCATCAGCAATTTCAAATAAGCCTTTCCGATTGGCAGAAGCGCCAGAAAAAGACCCTTTTCGGTGCCCAAATAATTCAGATTCCAGCAACTCTTCATGAATAGCACTACAGTTAACCGTTACAAACTCTTTATCACGGCGAGGACTGATTTTATGAATTGCCTGAGCAATAAGTTCTTTGCCTGTGCCACTTTCTCCTTGAATGTAAACACTAATTTTACTGGGAGCAACGCTTTCAACTTCACGTAGTAAATTTTCAATAACGATGCTACGGGTAATGATGTTTTCTCGCCATGCCTGTTCTTTCTTTATGGCTTCACCAGGCTGATGATGTTTAGCATGTAAAGTTAATGCTTTAGTTGCGAGTTCAAGCAGCTCTTTGCCATCAACAGGTTTAGTAAGAAAGCCAAATAAGCCTTCATTAGTCGCAGCTACCGCATCCTTTATAGTTCCGTGAGCGGTGATAATAATGACAGGAATAGTTGGGTAAAATTCTTTAACATGACTAAATAATGCCAAACCATTCATTTCTCCCATTCTTAAATCTGTAATAATAAGGTGTGGCAGGTAGCTAGGAATCAATGCAACAGCCTTTTCCGCACTTTCTGCACAAGTAACATCGTAACCAGTAGAGCGAAGACGAAGTGATAACAGTTTTAGTATGCTGGGGTCATCATCAACCAGTAAGATTTTATGTGCTTGTAAATTATGTTCTTGTTTCTTTATCATTAATGGGTTTTTTGATTGATAGTGGTTTCAATAACTTTTAATGCTTGTATTTTAGAAGTGATTTCTTGTAGTTGAACTTCTACTCCATTCAGCTGGTCTTTTAAACCACTGTTTTTGCGTTTAAATTTCTTATTTTTTACTTGAAGATAAGAAATTGTTTTTAGAAACTGTATTTGCTTATTATTTAACCAATACAAAGGCTCTTCGGGTTTAAGTGATTCTTGAATGGTTTTTAATAAATGAAGAGACTTTGACAAGCTGATACAGTTAAAGTTGTTATTTAATGAATAAGTGAGTAGCCAAGCCGTTTTCCAAGTCTTTTGAGTTTTATATTCTAGCTTTAATTGCTTACACAATACACGTTTCTGATGTTTAGATTGGGTACTATATTTATTGCCAAGCGCTAATAACTGAAGCGTTGGATCTTGGTTAGTATCTACTTTAACAGAATGATTTGACTCATCACTAAAACTAAAAGGTGTTTTAGAATCAGCTAGTAATTGACAGCCTTGTAGTGCAACAACTATTAATAAAATATTTAGTTTAAATAAGCTTGTCATTAATCTGGTTTTTATTTTGGGGTAAATGAATTGCAAATCGAGCTCCACAGTATTCTAAACTACTCGGTAATAATTTAACTGAACCATTATGGATGTCAATATAATGCTTAACTAAGGCAAGGCCTAGGCCAGAAGCTTTGATTTTCCAATCAGAAGCAGGATTTCCTCGAAAAAACTCTGTGAACATCAATTTTTCGATGTCTTTATTAATGCCTATTCCTTGGTCTTCAATCATAAGCGTGACAATATTGTCATCGGAAGACAGGGTTAATCTAATTGAACTGTTAGGTGGAGAGTATTTAAGTGCATTGGAAAAAATATTACTAATGATGATTTTCAACTTTTCATAATCAGCATTAATATTAGTTGAGTCTAAATTACTTATTAGTGTGATATTTTTACTTCTAAGCAGTAATTCATATTCCTCAGTTATGCGTATAACAAGTGTTTCCAGTATAAAGGTCGAACGGTTAAAAATAATTTTAGTTGATATAGATCGTTGATATTCTAACAAATTTTCAACTAAATCTTTAATAGTTATATTGCCTATTTTCATTAATTGAATAATATCTTGCTGTTCAGCATTTAACTCACCAACAACATTCTCAGATAATAGATCGGTTCCTTCTTTTAAAGTCGCTAAAGGTGTTTTTAATTCGTGAGATACATTGCGAATGAACTGTTTTTTTTCATGTTCTAAACTACCTAGTTTTAAGCGTAGCCATTCAAGTTGATCTCCTAATTGTTGCAAGTCTTTAGGGCCTCTGATAGCTATAGCACGTTCAAAGCCTTCATTGCCTAAGGAGCGAATAGCGAGAGCAATATCATTGATGGGCCTCGTTAATAAACGTACAAATAGTAAAGCCAGAAATAAGGCTAATAATATGCTAAAAATTGCTAAATAGATAAATTGTTTAGTAAATGATTCGGCAGAGGATGATAATAATGCCGCTTTTTTTGATATTCTTTGTTCAGCATCATCAAGTAATATTTTGGCCTGTTTGGTTAAATGATCAAAAGAATTGATATCCTCTTGAGTCAATTTACTGTTTTCATCTTTTAATTTATTAAGTATATATCTGTGCAGTGTATTTTCATTATTCTTTAGTAGCTGCAATTGATTACTCAACTGTTTATCCACTTTTTGTTGACTAAGTGAGGTCATTTGATTTAAAAATTTATATCTATTTTGTTCATATAAAGTGTAAAAAACAGATTTACCAAACAGTTGGATTTGTCTCATATTCCGCTCCATGGAATTGAGACGTTCATGAATAATACGAGTACTTTCAGTTTCATGAACAGCCTTAAATAATGTTGTCTGACTCTTTCTTGTATAGTTTCCAACTTCAGATACTGTGTAAAAAATAGCAATAATTAACGGCAAAATAACGATTAAAAAGCTGGTAAGGGCCCATAGATTTAGAGACACTAAATGATAGGGTTGTTTACTTAAGGAGGTTTTAGACACAATAAAAGGGATATGTTGTTATTGTCATGTTTATAAAGTTACCTGATGACCCATAAGTCCCTGTTTTGAGGAAGAGAAAAAGGGTGGCACCTTGCACACCATCACCCCCAAGGTCTTTTTATCGGGGATCTATTCATGCAAAAAATAGATTCCTGCTAAGAGAGTGCAGGAATAACAGGGCTGAGTGATTGCATTTTTCAAAATGGCTAAAGTTCATGGGTAATCAGGTAAGGTTAAGCCTATAAAAATCAAGTTATTCTATATTAAACTTTGGTGTAATAATAGAATAAAGGTGTTGATAAATTGAGTAATTAAGTATTCCTCAATAAAAAAATCATTTAAGCTTGGTACTACCCCTAAAACCAAGGGGTTTTAATTTTTACATAGGATCGATAAGATAAGTTAATATAAATTAAATATTAAGGGGTTTGAAATGATAATTGGATCAATAGCAGCTATTTTAGTTATCGTATGGTTTTATCATACAGCCAATGGTAGAAACCCTGTACACTGGGCATTAGCAGGTTTTTTAATTTATTTTATTGTCTCTTTACTTTGGACCGTAGGGATAAACCCAGCTATTAAAGATGCAGCAATGCACAGTAGAAATTCAATGCTAATGTGGATAGCCCGTTATGCCTATATTGTTGTAGCAGTGATTTGTACGGTTGTTTTTAATTTAACCATTGGCAATAAGAATGTTGATGATTAATTAAGGTATTCCATGCGCGTTCCTAATCGGAATTAAACACCATGAAACCATGGTTTGTTTATATTATTCATTGTACGGATGACTCTCTTTACACTGGTATTACCACCGATGTAGATAGACGGTACATTCAGCATAGTATGCAACAAGGTGCTAAATATTTTCGAGGCAGAAAACCAAAAAAAATAGTTTATCAAGAATGCGGACATAATAGAAGCACAGCTAGTAAGCGTGAAATAGAAATAAAAAAACTTTCAAGAGCTAATAAGTTGAGGCTTATTAAATCGAAAAATAATCGTTCCTAAGCCAGCAGGGTAAAGTATTTTTGCTTACACGATCCTAAGAAAATTGGCAGCCTTAATCGTTTTACAAGAGATTATCTAAAGTAATGACAGTAAAAAGGAAGATTTTATTTGTAGGCGATCCTCATGGTGATTTCGACCCACTTATTTCTGCTGTAAAAAAATATCAACCAGAAGCTGTTGTTTTACTAGGTGATTATGATTTAAAAAAGCCTCTGCAAGATTATCTTCAAGATATTCTGGGTGCTACTAAAATTTGGTGGATACCTGGAAATCATGATTTTGATCCCCCAGAGCATTACCATAATTTATTTTCCTCAGATTTATCTCAACAAAATTTACATCTTAATGTGGTTGAAATTGCTGGTTTGAGAATTGCGGGCTTAGGTGGAATATTTTTAGGGCGTGTTTGGTATCCACCTCGATCACCAAAATGGAATAGTAAAAAACATTTTCTAAAGTCATATTCTACAGAGGATAAGCAGGAAAAATTATCTTTAAAATACCTTTCCGCTATTTGGCCAGATGAGTGGGCAGAATTAAAAAAACTTAAAGCTGATATTTTAGTCACTCACGAAGCGCCAAGAAGTCATAAACATGGCTTTATAGCGATTGATCAATTAGCCGAAGCAATGGGGGTTAAACAGGTTTTTCATGGGCATTTACATGAGTATTATTGTGCAACTATTAGGAAAGGAATTAAGGTGGTTGGCGTTAGGAATGCTTGTGTTGTTGATTTGATGGGGGAAGAGGTTTAAATAAGAGCGGGTTAAAAGTGCAAGGAAGAACCGGTGATGAGATGTGTAGCCTTGATGCGGCAACGCGGAATCAAGGGTTTTACAAATTAAACCTTGATTCCATTGCATTACATGAAGGCTACAAAAGCTTACC
>CAZMQH010000121.1:0-6871 GCA_964568245.1 uncultured Methylomarinum sp. | reverse complement strand
TCAGTGTTTACAGACGATTAAAAAAGCAATTATGCAATATGGCGATTTTAACTAAAGAACAAGATGATATTTCTTGTCTTTTTGTTTTATGTCCGTAAGGAATGCTATGATAAATAATCTCTCACCATATACAGTGCCGCAATTGAACGAGCCTCAGTACATTCTCCTGTCGCTAACAATCCTTGAATATTATCTAATTTCCACGGTACAACTTCTAGCTCTTCGGGTTCATCCCCAAGTAACTTTTCCTCGTATAAATCTTGGGCAATAACAATTTCGATCATATGTTCCAAATAAGAGGGGGCAATAGATAGCGAGGTTAAATGATGTAAGTTATTTGCCCCATAACCCACTTCTTCTTTAAGCTCTCTATTAGCCGAATCTAATATACTTTCGCCAGCATCAATTTTGCCCTTAGGTAAGCCCAGTTCATAGCGGTCTACACCTGCGGAGTATTCTCTAATTAATAATACGGTTTCGGCATCAAGGATAGGGACTATTAACACGGCTCCACTCGATCTATTGCGAGCCAGACGTTCATATTGACGTTGTTGGCCATTGCTAAAGATAACATCCATGGCTTCAATCCTAAAAAGCCGTGATTCAGCGATGACTTTTTTATTTTTTATAGTGGGTTTATGGGTCATTATTTCTTCAAAGCCTCCCAAACAGGTAGAATTAAATCATTGCATTGCTGTTCAAATGTAGTATCTAACAACTCAGATAAATCCTCAATATTTTGATAGAGTAATTGTAATGAACGATCAAAAGAAATCTCTTTGCTGAATTGTTGTTGAGCGGTAATAATAGCAGGAACTTTAGCACGTTTATTGGATGATTGTTTTATATAAGCAAAGCTGGCTTCGGTAAAAAACACATAGGGTTGCTGCTGGCCTTTTATATAAACCGAGATTAATTTTTCTAAAGTACTTGCTTGATTATCTGCTGAAAAAATTAGATTGGTATCCATACTGAGTAAACAGGTATCTTGAGGCTGTACTAAGTTAATAATCAGATGATGTAACCAAGCCTGCATAAAATCTTTACCTTTCAATTTGGCATAACGATAAATTAAGCCACCATTTTGATACAGGTTTGTTAAGTTCCCTACTAATCGGTAATTTGAGATGCTTAAATCAATCGGCTGATCTTGTTTTTGTGAGCCAACATTTTGTTCAGCAATGATCTGGGTGAAATTGAGAATCTGTTGCTGTTGGCTATTATAGGCAAGCGTTCCAGGCGTACCAGCTAACCAACGTCCTTGTGCTTTTAATTTATCTAAGGAAAAGGGCGTGCCATTAAGCTCATGTTCTAGCCATTGTTGATTAATGTTGTAAGTTTCCAGCATATCTAAGGCAAAAGGTTCGCGCTCCTCTGCTGCGATTGCAGTATCTGTTAAGCGTATCCCCAGTTGTTGCTTTAAAAAATAGTGTTGAGGCTGTCTAAAGAAGGCAAATAAATCGCTGATTTCAATGATGTCGGGAGCATTAGTCTCTAACGTCCCTTGCCACCATTTCTCCGGCTCGGGTTTATCAGCAGATAGGGCCAACATGGTTTCATAATCAGCTTGTGAAAAACTAAAATGCTCTGAGTTTTCGCCAAAATACTGGCGACTAAAAGGTTGGAGAGGGTGCTTGGTAATAACATCCTGCATTTGATAAGCATTTTCTAATACATCTAATAGTTCACTGACCACAACAGAAGGCGGAATGTCATCATTTCGATGAATAGATAAGCCAATATAAGTGATAATGATTTGTTGGCGTACTGACAGTAATACCTCTAAAAACTGATAGCGGTCATCAGCTCGTCGTGAACGGTCGCCTTGTCTAAAGTTTTGTCCCACTAAATCAAAGGTAGGATGGCGATCAACCTTGGGGAATTCACCTTCATTTAAGCCTAGTAAGGCAATGACTTTAAACGGGATGGAGCGCATCGGTAACATGGAACAAAAGGTCAGTTGTCCCCGTAAAAACCCTGTTGATGATTTTTGTTCAGAAACGCGGCTTTCTAACCAAGCAACAATAACATCAATAGATATATCTTCATGATGAATGCTGGATGCTTTATCGCTAAGCTCTTCTAATAACTCATTAAGCTGTTGGCGTTCAAGTTGCTCGCTTGAAGTTTTATTGGATAGTAGCTGGTCAGCAAAATAATATAGCTTATCGCCCCAAGCTTCTAGGGTTATGTTGCGATTTAATTCCTTGCTGGCTTTAAATAACAGCTGAATAAAATCATTAAAACCACCTAAAATTAAGGCAGAAGATCCTTCTACCTCTCTATAAGGTAAAATATTATCAACAAAGGCTTCCTCACTGCCCACGGCATAGCCCATTAATAAACGGTCTAAGGTGGCTTGCCAAGTATTCTCAGTTAATTCAGGTAAACCTAATTCTTTTTTATGGCTGGCTGATTTGCCCCAGCGCACATTTGTTTGTTTAACCCAATGTTTAATTAAATCTAAATCAGTTTCAGATAAATCAAAATGACTATAAACAACGGGTTGCTCTAATAAATCCATCACGGACTGCCAACCAAACCGTCCTTGGCTTAGTTTTAAGAAACGAATAAAGGCATCTAATAAGGTATTGCTTAAACGTAAACTTTTATCAGCAATAGCATGTTGAATATCACTAAAAACGGCAGATATAAAAGGGGCATACATTTGTATATCCGGAGCCATCACCACCATATCACGTAAGGCTATTGATGAGTCTTGTTCTAAAGTGAATAATAATTGGTTTTTTAAAACTTCAACTTCCCGCATGCGTGAATGACAGGCATTAATGCTGATGGAATGGTCTTTAGTTAATAGCTGGCCTTCTAATTGGTTGTTTAAAATATCATTTTGCAGTTGCTGCAAATTGTTAGTAATTTCAATAGGCTCAAAACTTTCAGGTTCAAAGCTAAAGTTTGCTTGTTCTAGTAACATTTGCTGAAATTCACGGCCTTGCTGCCCCAGCGTTGCAAGTAAGGGGTGATCATCTGTTGATTGCTCATGCCATTGTTTTTTGCTGGCTATATCTGCCCAATAAACTTGAGCAGGGTTAAGTAGAAATAAGTGCACATCGCAATGCAAGGAAAGGCCTTGTAGAAAATCTAAAAACAAAGGTGGCATAGTATTAAGCCCAAACACAAAGATTCTTTCTGGTAAGCGTTTGGATAAGTCGGCTGATTGATTAAATTGATTAATCACTTGCTGCCATAATAAACCACGATGCTGATGGCCTAAATCATCAGTGATTTTAAGCCATAATGCACGTTGCCAGTTTTCACTGTCAGATTGGTAAAGTGTTTGATTTTGTTGCCAAAGAGCTAACATATCAGGGCGCATCATTTGATATTGGTCAAACAGATGAGCTAGTTGTTGTGCCAGTTGAAAACGCTTTAATGCTTGGTTTTCGCCTTGAAAATAATGCTGTAAAGGTTTAAAACAATCATCCTCTACATTGCGCAGTAGCTGTTCAAATCGCCATAACATAAGCTCTCTATCAAACACTTCATCATTTAGTTGTTGATCAACCTGTTTGGCGATAGTGCTAAAAAATTTACTAGGAAATAAAAAATCATAATTTCCCCATACGCCAAATTTGTCGGCTAATTGTTGGGATAACCAGCGTTCCATTCCTTGGCTTTGGATTAGGAATACTTCTTTATCTAAAGGATTAGATAATTGAGCATTTTCAATGACTGTGGTTAAATGAATTAATAGGTTTTCTGTTTTATTAGAGCTATGTAAGATGAACATTAATTATAAAATTAATTGTAGGGCGGACTTCAGTCCGCTTTAGTATGGTTTCTATCATAGCGGACTGAAGTCCGCCCTACAAAACTTAAAATAAAAAGAAGTGAATGATATGGGCTGTTGTGATGATTCAACCGAACCAGTAAAAATAAATCGTACCGATGTGGCAAGAATTCAGGAGCAATATGGAACATTGAGTATAAGCAAGCTGAAAGTGATATCGGCCAATGTGCGGTAGAAAGAATAGAATATTTAAAGGCAGATCATGGTATTTTAGGGAAGCTATTTAGTTAATTATCCAATCCTTTTGTACAGTAGAGACAAGGCATGCCTTGTCTCTACACCTTACCCAACAAGCGAATATAATTATTCACTGTCTAGGCTTGTAAGTACTGGACTGTCATCAGACATTTGTTGATTAATATAACTACCACCCACAATAAAAGTAAAAATCAGTAAATAGATAATAGAAGCAACATATTTAACTTTCTTTGCCGCAGGGCCTGAAGAATGTGTCATATTAAATTTAAGGATAATCTCGTTGTACCAAAAGTTTTTTAATTTTACCACAGTCCCCTTTTCTATAGCGCCTGATCCTCGTTTTATTTACATGAGTGAGCATCATCAAGAAGGTTTAGCGCACTTATTATATGGAATTAACCATGGTGGCGGTTTTGTTGCGTTAACTGGAGAGGTCGGTACTGGCAAGACCACTTTGTGTCACTGCTTATTACAGCAATTACCTGATAATGTGGAAATTGCTCTGGTTTTAAACCCTAAATTAAGTGCAATTGAATTATTAGCGACCATTTGTGATGAGCTTCATATTGCTTATGATCAGGATAGGCAAAGTTTAAAAAGCTTGAATGATCAATTAAACCAATATTTACTTGCTACTCATGCCAAAGGCAAGCGAACTGTTTTGGTGATAGATGAAGCACAAAATCTGAGTTTAAATGTATTAGAACAAATCAGGCTTTTGACCAATTTAGAAACCAGTACCACCAAATTGTTGCAGATTATTCTTTTAGGTCAGCCCGAATTAAAACGATTGCTAGAAAAACCCGCCTTACGACAACTTAATCAGCGGATTACCGCACGATACCACTTAACCTCTTTGTCTTACCATGATACTCAAAAATATATACGGCATAGATTAAAAGTAAGTGGTGGAAGCCGCTCTATTTTTAATCGAAGAGCGATAAAAAAAATATATCGCCTTTCAAATGGGGTTCCTCGTTTGATTAATATTCTATGTGATAGGGCCTTACTAGGTGCTTACGTTGACGAGACTCAATTAGTCACGCCAAAAATGGTAAAAAAAGCGGCAAAAGAAATCTTTAGCTCTAAAAAAAAATCAATAAGACCTATGTTTATGGCTGGTTTTTTATTCGTTACTTTGCTTGCAATAGGGGTATCTTTATTACCTAAGCCACTGCAAACTAAAAATGTGATTTTATCGGGTACATTTGCAAAGCTAGTTGCTAAAACTGAATCTATCCAAAAACCCATTAATGATGAAAAACAGAGCTTTCAGACAATTTTAGCAAGGGATAATAAATCACAGTTAGCGACAAAAGTCCCACAGTTAGTTAAATTATGGGGTAAAGATATTAATCATGGGGACGGCTGTGAAGCAGTTAAAGCGGTAGGGCTGAGCTGCTTGTTTGATAAAGCAGAATGGCCGGAATTAAAGGCTTTAAATAGGCCAGTTATTTTGGAGTTTCCTCTGTCAGCATCCAAAAAAGTCTATGCTTTACTGGTGGGGATAAAGCAGAATACTGCTGTTTTTATGATTAATAAGGAAATAGAGGTTCCACTTGAACAAGTTTTAGAGCACTGGAATGGGTATTACTTAATGATATGGCAACCCCCGATAGCTAAAATAACAACGGCTTTTCCGCATAAAATTTCTGATGTTGTCCTGTGGATTAGGCGGCATTTAGGAGGAGTGCCCGCACAAGGTAATGCTAATTTATTTGATTTAAACTTAAAACATATTGTGATGGCATTTCAGCAGAAAAAAGGTTTAACAGCGGATGGAATTGTCGGCCCCAGAACCTTTATACATTTGCAGAATGCTAATTCGCTAGATATATCTCCCAAACTTAATAGAGATAATTAATGTCTTATATATTAAATGCACTCAGAAAGTCAGAGCAGGAAAGGCAGGCGGGTAATGTAGATACTTTGGAAAATAGAATTCAGGATAAACAGCAGTCTGGTACAAAAAAAACATCCAGTGGGTTGATTGCTTTAGTTGTTTTAAATTTTATTTTTTTGGTTTGTTTTGTCTGGTTTTATACTCAGGATCAAGTGGCGGCAGATAAAACTGAAGTATTAATACCTGTAAAATCAGCAACAATGAAAGAAAAGCCAGCGTTAAAAATAGAGGAAAAATTAGTTGTAATTATTCCTGCTATTGTTGAGCAGCCACTAGAGATACCGCAGCTATCGATTGCTGAACAGATTAAAAGCCAAAAAGCTAAAAGAAAACCTGTTAATACGGCTAAAGCAGAAATAAAACCCAGCCTTCAAAAGGTAGAAAAGAACATTGAGGCTATTAAACAGCTAAAACCCTCACTAAAACAAACCCCCGATGTTAAAGTGATCGTTGATAAGCAGCAAGATAATATTCCTTTTTTATCAACATTGGATTATGAATTTCGCCGTAAAGTCCCTGATATTGATATAAATGTCTATGTTTATGCTGAAAAACAGCAAAACCGCTTTATTATGATAGAAATGCAGAAATATTTATCTGGGCAACAAATTGCTTCGGGTATGACCCTTAAAGAAATTAGAATGAATAGTCTGGTGGTTGAATACAAAAACCGAGAGTTTCAAATTAAACGTAAATAGCAGATGGCAAGCGTTATGCGGCCATCGCTAATTCATGTTCATCTAATGGATAATCCACAGGCGTGGGAAAATCATCAATAATAGGCTTGTTTACCTGTAATAACGCAACAAATTCAGAAGGTAATAGTTGGGTTTCAAATTCCATGTGTTCATCATCATGTTTTTTCATTTTATACTCGTTTTTTATTTAAAAGCAGGGTCATTGTCTGAAATAAATATGACAATTTTATGACAAAATAAAGAATGTGGAAATTAACCTTA
>CAZMQH010000120.1:0-6880 GCA_964568245.1 uncultured Methylomarinum sp. | reverse complement strand
CTCTTGATCTTGTTTCGGTCGTGGCCAATGGCCCCCTCCTACTTTTTATTGATATAACTTCAAATATTGTTAATAAGATGGTGGTATATGACTTTTTAACCTGTGTTTTTTTAAAATCAATGACTTGTTTTTTGTTTGATGAGAGCCATGAAAATTAAATAAACTATGTATCTTTCTATGCGGTAGCATCAATAGTGATAAGATTTATTATATTGAGTTGTTCTGAACTCCACAGAATAAGGTGCAATATATGGTTGAAAAAATTACTAATAAAGCAGTGCTTGTTTACCCAGAATTTGATACACAGAATACATTCTGGAGTTATTCCACTAGCTTAAAAATGTATACCCAAGCTAGTGAGTTTGGCATGCCTAAAAGATTGCTGCCCCCCCTTGGCCTCATGGGCTTATTTAATCACCTCAAACCCTATTACCACTCAATATCTTTAGTCGATAAAAATATTGACCCCCGTCCTCTAGAACAACTAATTCATGATGCCGACCATGTTTTTATCGGAGGAATGTTAGCCCAGGAACAAAGTTTATTAAAGCTAGCTAAGCAGGTAAAACAAGCAGGGAAAATTTTAATTGTCGGGGGTACTGCCGTCACCCCTCAAACTCCTTTAATGTTAATTGCAGACCATTTAGTTGAAAATGAAGCTGAAGGCATTATTGATGAGTTGCTACAAGGTTTAAAAACCTCGACAGCAAAGAAATATTATAAAGGTCACTCAGTACTACCTGAGCAGTTTTTTCAACCTGATTACGCCTCGATTAATATGCAAAATTATATGCATATGGCGGTGCAGATCAGTCGCGGTTGCCCAGAAAGTTGTGAATTTTGTGATATTCCTGTTCGTTTTGGTAAAGCCTATCGAGTAACGCCCTTTAAAAAGATAGCTGAATCCTTTCGACAGATGAAACAATTGGGATGGACTGGGCAGGTTTTTATTGTTGATGACAATTTTATTGCTAATCCCAGAAAGGCACTTGAAGTTCTTAAACAGTTGTACCAAATTGGTGAGGATATTCAGTATCATTACCCAAAGTATACTGAATTAACCCTGCGTTTGGCTGATGATTCACCCATTATGAGTGAATTAAGATACTGGTTTCATAAAGCTCATTTTATTAATGGTTTTTATGGCGTCGAAACCCCTAATAAAGCTTCATTATTAGAAACAAAAAAGACTCAAAACCTCCGAGGTAAACGCAGTATGGTTGATAAATTACGCTTTATTTCTGAACAGACTGGGGCAGGGGTGATGATGGGAATGATTTATGGTTTTGATCATGATACCAATGCTTCGGTTGATGAGTTTATTGATTTTGTTAATGCTACACATGCCCCCATCGTTATGGCAGGCCTGCTCAATGCATTACCATTAACAGGCTTAATGGCACGTTTGGAAAGTGCTGGACGTACCATTAAAACCACCAGTGGTAATAATTCAGATGGGGTGATTAATTTTATTCCTAATCATGTTTCTATTCAGCAGGCAGAACAGAATTATTTACGAATTCTTCAAGATATTTATCAGCCAAAAGCTTATTTTAATCGGGTGTTAAGACATTTGAGACTGATTGATCCTTACCTGCAAAGTAACGATAGAATGGGTAATGATCAATTACAGTACCTGACTAAAATATTGACTAAAAAAAATGCGTTCATTTATTGGCGATATTTACCCGCGGTTCTAGCCATTGCAAAACAACGATATGGATCTAATCACCAAGGGTTTCGATCAATACTGGCAGAGTATTTTTCATTATGTGCTCAATACACCCATTTTTCTGCTCAAATAGATGTGCAACAGCAACAGATTACTCAGCGTAAATATACTAAAAAACAATGCTTATCTTGGCAGCAGATAGAAGCATTGTCTAAGGAGGATCGGTGACTAAATATTACATTGGACTTTCGGTTACCTATCATGATCCAGCGTTAGCTATTGTTAATGATCAGGGCGTTGTATTGTTTGCTGAAGCTACAGAACGCTACATGCAAAATAAACGCGCATTAAATTGTGTGGCTGACCCATTACTGCTAATAAAAGATTTATTAGCCGAATATTGTCCCTTGGCTGATGAAATTGTTATTGCGATTAATTGGCGTAAAAAACGACCACTTTATGAAAATATTATTGCCGCTTTAGGAGGGCTTAAAGCTTCTGGTCTTAATAAAATTGGCATTAAACGGTTACGTTCCCCACTGGCTAATTATCAGTTACATCATATGATTGCCTGCCAGAGGAATCATATTGAAAGTGCTGGGCTTAATTTAGTTCGCGTTATTACCGAACAATATCCCCAATGTAAAGTTTCTTACGTTGATTATGACCATCATTTAACGCATGCCGCTATGGCTTGTTACAGCAGTCCCTTTTCAGAATCAGCTTGTGCTGTGATTGATTCTTTTGGGGAAAGGGGATCCATGGCATTTTATCATTTTAAAAACCAAAGACTAGAATGTCTATATGAAACCAAAGGAACAGGAAGCCTTGGTTTTTATTATATGAAGATTACAGAGTTGTGCGGTTTTGACTGGTTAAAAGGTGAGGAATGGAAAGTAATGGGCTTAGCCCCTTATGGAAAGCTTAATCAGAAATTCTATCAATTATTAAAATCTACTGTTTCTGTGCAAGATTTTAAGTGCTTACATCAATCAAAAAAATTATTTGCAACTCTTAAGGCACTGGATGCCTTTAAAAGACACAATCAAGAACCAATAGAAACAGCTGCAGATTTAGCCTACACAGGCCAATACTTTTTTGCTGAATTAATGACCCAATTATTACAACATTTGCAGCAAATAACGGGATGTGAAAATTTAACTTTAGCGGGAGGCTGTGCTTTAAATTCAGCGTTTAATGGGCAGATAAAACAGAGAACTGATTTTGAACAGGTGTTTATTCCCTCCGCACCAGCCGATGATGGTACGGCCCTTGGTGCTGCCTGGCTAGCTTTGTATCAGCAACAAGCAACGATAAGCCCTAGTCCTAACAATATGCCTTTATCAGCTTATTTAGGGGCTAGCATCAGTAATGACTCAGTAGAGAGGCTGATTAAATATAATCGTAGTTTGAGTATTCAATATTTACCTGAAAGTATTTGTGAAGTCACCTCCAAGTTACTAGCAAAAGGTGCTCTTGTTGGTTGGATACAAGGTCGAGCGGAGTATGGCCCACGAGCATTAGGTAATCGATCTATTTTGGCTGATCCTAGGCAAGCCGTTACTAAAGATAATATTAATCAAAAAGTAAAATGTCGGGAAAGTTTCCGTCCTTTTGCCCCTTCTGTCTTAGATGAATATGCGGATGATTTTTTTGAAAATTATCATGAATCACCTTATATGGATAAAACTTTAAAAATTCGTAGGGCCATGCAAGATAAAGTTGCTGCAGTCTGTCATGTAGATGGGACTGGGCGATTACAAACCGTTAAGCAGCATTACAATCCACGTTTTTATCGGTTGATTGATCTGTTTTATCAGCAGACTCAAATCCCTATGTTGTTAAATACCAGTTTTAATGTCATGGGTAAGCCCTTGGTTAATACCTTGGATGATGCCATTGCAGTATTTTTATCAACAGGGCTTGATGCACTGGTGGTTAATGATTATTTAATTGTTAAGCCAATAGATGAATAAGTCTATAGATGCTTTTGATCCTGAATTTTCAAAGTTTTATAGTAAGCTTGGTTTTGCTAATAAAACGCTAGATTCCCGGCAATTATTTTATCTATTAAACCAACCTATTAATAATCAGAATACCATCCCCATGGCTTATGAGTTTGTGGGGCGTAGCCTAAAGCAAGTCGAACAGCTTTATTCGGCAGCAATGACTTCAGAATATAGTGTTGAAAAGTTAAAGGCCTTACCTCTCTTAAATATCCCACCTTTATCCGAATCCTTACTTAGAAAAAAAAACCTGCTGAAATGTATTAAGCAAACAACAGCTATACAGTTGACTCAAGCTGATTGGTTACAGAATACTTTCCAAATTGTTTGTGGCCAAACATCTACTTCCTTACAGTTATTGGTTATTTACCAACAATTAACCAAACAACTTAATAGCTTATACAAATCACTATTGCTAAATGAAGGCGTTAAAATTCCTATCTTGCATAGTGAGGCATATAGTCAACAAAGCAATATCCTTTCTAGGGTATTTGATGCTGCTACCATTCAATTAGCATTTAAGCAATTTCCACGAGTATATCTTGCAGAAATTCTAGGTTTTACTTTAGCTTATTGCCAGCTACCAACATTAATTGAAATTTGTTTTCCCAATCACTCATTAACTGCTGGTTTTTTTCAATACCGGAAACAATTATTGGCAAAACAATTGAGTCCAATGGTTGAATGTATCAACGATTATTTACAATCATTTCCTCAGCAACCGGAACATTGGTTGCGTGTACAGCGTGGTTTTTGGCTTTATCAGCGTCAAATCCAACAGTGTAGAGATCAATTTAATCAGCATTTAAATCAGCAAAAGCCTATTCAAAAAAAAATAATATTAGATTGGAAGGGGGCGGCGCCAGAAATAAATTATACAAAGTTAAATAATAGAGAGTTATATTATTATTTAGTGAATGCTGATTTATATCCCGATGTAGTACCAACAATACAAACTAAAACAGCTAAACTGTTAAAGCGGTGTGCCTTATTTAATCAACTTCCTTTTAAGCATTATAGCCATCAGAAATTTAATACTTATATAGAAAGTATTTATCAAACAGAGCGTAGACATTATCAACCTCTACAAGGCAAACCTAAAATATCAAAAGCGGCTTATGTTTGGGGGATAGAGCAGATTGCTCCGATGATTTTAATTGATGGTTGCTGGTTGCAGCGCTGTCTGGTTTTACAAAATTCATACCCTGAGGTTTGTGATCTGCTATTTACAATTTATGCAGATGAAATTGGGAATGGTCAGCTAAAGCAAAATCATCCATTTATATTTAAGCAATTACTAGACAGTTTAAATATAAATGTACCCGCAGTTGATACTAAAGAGTTTGTAAAATATTCTCGATTTATGGATAGTGCTTTTGATTTACCAAGCTATATGCTTGCTCTTTCTTTAAATCCTGAACGGTTTTTACCCGAACTGTTAGGCTTAAATATGGCGATTGAGTTAAGTGGACTGGGTAACAGCTATCAGAATTTAGTGGATGAATGGCGTTATTGGGGGATAGACCCTAGTATTGCTAATATTCATATAACGATTGATAATTTTGACACAGGCCATGCTTTATTGGCAAAACAAGCTATTCAACTATACCTAGATGATGTTATGAAAAATACGGGTGATATGAATGTTTTAAATAGCCATTGGCGGCGAATTTATACGGGCTATACTTCCTTAGGCTTGGTCGGCAGTCGGTTTAAATTAGGATTACCTATCTATTATTTGATTAATAAAGTTAAGGTAGCAGGCAATAAATAATCTACCCAGGTTGCCACAGGGTTTTTGGTTGCGAGTTATCTACGAGAGCAAAAGCCTAATAAATACTAAGGGAGTCAGTAATAAATAATGTACCTAGATCTCGTAGGATTTTTATTTCTCCTTGGTTGTTCTCAAGAGAAGCATAGTTACTCTATGTGCCGATTGAGAAGAGCCAAGGAGGGATAAAAAGACAAGAGAGCTGGGTATATTATTTGTTACTGCCTCCCTAAGGTGCCCTGAAACGTTTCAAAATAAAAACTATAAATTAACGTTACATATGAGGTTAGTCGAGATGGATCATTTAAAATATTTATTAAGTCTATTTTTCCCTCTATCTGTTGTCTGGTTTTTATATGCTGGGCCGCACAATGTTCTTGCAGCGTTAGCCTGGACTCTTCCTCTCTGGTTACTGATTGTATTGGATTGGTTTAGCCCAAAAACCCTCCCTAATAAGCAAAAAAATATTGTTTCGAGCTGGTTTTACGATGGGATTTTATATATCCTAAGTTTTGTGCAATTTCTAATTATTAGTTTATTACTTATTAATGCCAGTCAATTGCAATGGGACTCCATAAGTCATATTGGAAGCTCATTAATCAATCTTGTGGTGATGAGAATTTTAGTGGGTACAAGTTCAGGCAGCTCAGCCATTATTGTGGCACATGAGTTAATACACCGGCGTAAATTACATCAACGTATCGTAGGTCAATTGCTGCTATACACGGTCTGCTATCCTCATTTTGTTATTGCACATATGCAAGGGCACCACCTTAATGTAGCTACCCCCGAAGATATTACAACAGCCCGTATTGATGAAAGTTTTGATTCATATTGGAAAAGAGTTTTAATTGGACATTTCAAATATGCATGGAATTTTGAACAACAAAGACTGGGTTTAAATCAAACAGATTTTTATTATCGTAAAACACTAGAAAATAAAGTATTACAGGGTATTGTTATAGACATATTTTTGCTTGTATTAATATGGGTGTTTTTTGGTTGGGTAGCGGTATTTATTTTTCTATATCAAGCATTATCTGGCATACGATTGCTCGAAACCATCAACTATTATCAGCATTGGGGGCTGGAAGATGGAAAAGCAAACAATGCAATTGCCTGGGTTAATTCATCCCAAGTCACTGAATATGCTTTATTGGGCTTGTCTCATCATTTAGAGCATCATAAAAGCCCTCAAACTCATTATTATCAAACCCCTGACTCAGTATATGGCCCTATGATGCCTTATGGTTATTTTGTAACTAACTTGTGGGTAAAATTAAATAACAATGCCTATCGAAAAGTGTCTACTGAAAAATTACAACAGTACTTTCAATCATTAAATACAAAGCAATAGTTGGTTTTTTGTAATAAAGGCTTTGCTGAATTACTTGATTTGTGAGACAAATAGGATCTAGGCTTTAATCTCTC
>CAZMQH010000119.1:0-6988 GCA_964568245.1 uncultured Methylomarinum sp. | reverse complement strand
TGTTAGGGATTTTTTTTAGTTGTTCATTCTCTTTACGCAATATGGGTATATTCATTACTTGCAAGCCCCTTAGATTTTTCCTGATAATTCATTGATTACTCTAATCAAGCCCTAATTTCTTTAAGCGATAACGTAAAGATCTAAAGGTTAACCCTAAATGCTTGGCAGTTTCTGTTTTATTCCAGCGGTTTTCTTCTAGGGCATTACTTAGCGCTTCTTTTTCAATTTCTTCTAGGTAATCTTCTAATGATATTTCAGAGGGATTAAACTTTTCGGCCTTGGGTAATTCAGTTGAGCAGGGTAAATTCAGGTCATCAAGTTCAATGATGCTTCCATCATAAAGAGCCAAAGCACGTTCTAATATGTTTTCTAATTCACGGACATTTCCAGGGAAATGATAATGCACCAAACCTTGTATAGCCCCTTTGGACAGTGTGGGTTGTTGTTGGTCGTTATTAGCAGCTAATTTACTAAGCAGGTGTTCTACAAGCTCGGGGATATCACCCGAGCGATTTCGTAATGGGGGGCTGACAAGATCAATCACATTAATACGATAATATAGATCTTGTCTAAACGCTCCTTTTTCAACCATTAGGTTCAAGTCTTTATGAGTTGCACTTAGTAGGCGAATATTAGTGGGTATTTCTTGCTGACCACCTACTGGGCGTACTTTTTTCTCTTGAATGGCTCGGAGTAATTTAACCTGTAGAGCTAAAGGTAAATCCGCCACCTCATCTAAAAATAAAGTGCCGCCATCAGCGGCTTGAAATAAGCCTGGCTTATCTGAACTGGCACCGGTAAAACTGCCTTTTTTGTGACCAAAAAACTCACTTTCCATTAATTCAGCTGGAATGGCTCCACAGTTGACAGCAATGAAAGGGGAGTCGTGTCTGGGGCTTTGCTGGTGGATGAGCTTGGCTATCAATTCTTTACCTGAGCCTGATTCTCCACTGATATACACTGGTGCCTGGCTTCTGGCAACCTTGTCAATTTTTGAGCGGATTTCTCGCATTGATTGAGAGTTACCTAATAATAAATGGCGGGTTCTACGTTCTTTTTTTATTTGGGTTGGAGTTGATAGTTTTAGGGCATTATTAACTAGATCTCTTAGTACCGTTAAATCAACGGGTTTGGATAAAAAATCAAAAGCCCCTTTTTTCATAGCTTTAATAGCGATATCCATACTGCCATGAGCTGTTATAACAGCAACAGGTATAGGTCTTTCGGTTTGTTGGATGTAGTCAACCAAGTCTAAGCCATTACCATCAGGTAGTTTCATATCGGTTAAGCAAAGGTCAAAGTTGTGTTCTGATAATAACTTCTTCGCCGAGCTAATGTCTTCGGCACAGAGGGTTTGAATATTCATCCGGTTAAGGGTGATTTCTAATAATTCCCTAATATCAGGTTCATCATCAATAACAAGTGTTAATGGATTATTCATATTTCAATTTTTGAGCTGTCTGCTTTAGGTAAACAGAGGACAAAGCTACTTTTATTATTGTTAGTAATAGCATAGCTTAATTTTGCTTGGTTGAGTTCAGCTAATTCTTTGGATATATATAATCCAAGACCTGTTCCTGAAGTGGAAGTGGTAAAAAAGGGTTCAAAAAGATGATTAACCGTTTCAGAGTCTATTGGAGCACCGTTGTCAAAAAAAGTAACACAGGGTAACCCATCAATAAGGCTGATATTAATAATGATTTCTTGTGAGCTATCGCCATATTTTAGGGCGTTGGAGCATAGGTTGTCGAAGATTTGTTTTAAGTGCCCTGTATCTATGTAAGTCCATAAATCAGTTGCTTGGGTGCTGACTATAAAGTTATCAAATGAGCTGCCTGTGTCATAAATAAAGCCTTGAATATAATGATCAATCCAAAAATTAAGCTGTATTTTCTCTCTTTTTGAGAGTTGTCTACGAGAAAGTTGTAATACATCTTCAATAATTTTATTCATTCTTAGGCAGTGAGATTGAATGATTTCAGTCAAACGAATGTCTTCAGTATGTAATGCAGGTGCTTCTGATAATAGCTGGCTGGCATGGCTAATGGCACCCAAAGGATTGCGTATTTCATGCGCGATACTGGCTGTGAGTCGGCCTAGAGAAGCTAGTTTGCTCTGCTGAAGTTGTTGATTATAAAGATAAGTATCCTCAAGAATAATCATGTGGAAGGTTTCATCCTGTGTTTGTATTAAGGAAAATCGACTGTGAATTTGTTTGTGATCAGGCAAGCCTATCAATGCAAAATTTTGCTGGCTGTCAATTGTCCATTGCTGGAAGCTGTTACTTAATTGTTTTGAAATATCAGATAAAGACTTTGGATGAGTGTTTTTAGGCGTACCAATAATATTCAAAACCGCTTGGTTACACATTTTGATATCTTGAGCATCATTACTAATGATAATGCCTGATTGTAAATTTTGAATGATATGACGATTAAGCTCTTCAAGGTTGGAAATGGTTTGCTGATGTTGAGAGGTGATTTTTTCCGATTGCTCGGTTCGTTTGGCAAGCGTAAAAGATAGATAGGCAATGGTGAAGTAAGAGGCTCCCAACATACCTGCATAAGTAAAAAGTTTGGGAGTACTATGAGTTAAAATGTCATAAATATGTTCAGTTAAAATTGAAAGGCTGGCGAGAGCTGCAAAAAATAGAGCGCATCGGCCACCAATCAGCAAGCCGCCAGCAGCAGTGGAAACGACTAGTAGAATACCTATGCCACTATTAATGCCGCCACTTGCATGCATTAATAAGGTAATGAAAATAATATCACTAAAAATGACTGTTTGGGCTTGTGATGAGTAACTAAAGAGTCTATTGAAGGCGAAAACTCCCGAGATGATTGAAAAAGCAAGATAGCTATGGCTGGCTATTGTGTATAGCGGTATGTCATGCCTAGTCGCTATCGAAGGGTCGAACTGGCTATAAAATAAAATAATAAACAGGGATGAAACAGTAAAGCGGTAAATAAAGAAAATTTTTAATAACGACCAAGCTTGTTCTAGTGGGATGCCATAACCTTTAGAAAAAGGGCAGGGGTAAATTGTATTTTCTTGATTGGGTGTCATAAAGCTTAAAATTCGATAGAATGTGCGTTGATATAATTGTAGCTATAATTTATAAACTATACTGAATAGTTATTTCAGCACAGTCGGAGAAAAAGATGAACATCCACGAGTATCAGGCTAAACAGCTTTTTAAAGCGTTTGGTATTTCTGCACCTCAAGGTAAAACGGTAACAACAGCTAATGCTGCTGTGCTAGCAACGCAAGATATTCCTGGTGAAGCGTGGGTGGTTAAAGCTCAAGTCCACGCAGGCGGACGAGGTAAGGTCGGTGGTGTAAAGCTAGCTAATAATACTGATGAGGTCAAACAATATGCTGCTGATATGCTGGGTAATCGACTGGTAACTAAGCAAACAGGCAGTGAAGGCTTACCTATCGAGTCAGTATTGATTGAAAAAACTTATCCGATTAAACGTGAATTTTATTTGAGTCTGTTGGTAGATAGAGCAAGTGAACGGGTGATGTTTGTTTCATCAACTGAAGGTGGAATGGATATTGAGGCTGTCGCCGAGGAAACGCCTGAAAAAATTGTCACGTTATTGATTGATCCTGCGGCTGGATTACAATCATACCAATGCAGAAAGGTAGCTTTTGACTGGTCTTTGCAAGGGGCTCAAATCAGAGCATTAGAAAAAATTATGCAAGGCATGTATCGCTTGTTATTAGAAAAAGATGCCAGTCAGATCGAAATTAATCCATTAGTGGAAACGGATGATGGCGAATTACTCGCATTAGATGCCAAAATTAATTTTGATGATAATGCAGTGGCTTTACATCCTGATATTTTAGATTTTAGAGATGAAAGCCAAGAAGATGAAAAGGAAAATAAAGCCCAGGAATTTGATCTGAATTATATTACCTTGGATGGGACTATTGGGTGTATGGTTAATGGCGCAGGCTTAGCGATGGCGACTATGGATTTGGTTAAGCTGAAGGGTGGCTCACCTGCTAATTTTCTGGATGTTGGCGGTGGTACAACACCAGAAAAGGTCTGCGAAGCCTTTAAATTGATTTTGTCAGATCATAATGTAAAAGCGGTTCTAGTTAATATTTTTGGCGGAATCGTGCAATGTGATGTAATTGCCAAAGGAATTTTGACAGCTGTGGATGAAGTTCATGTAAAAGTGCCAGTGGTGGTTAGGCTTGAAGGCACTAATGCTGAAAAAGGCCGAGAATTATTGAATAACTCTGATTTTGGAGTGATTGCCGCAGATAACTTAGCTAGTGCAGCTGAACAGATTGTAGAATTAGCTAACAAAGAAGGAAAGAGCGCATGAGCATTTTAATTGATAAACATACTAAATTAATTTGTCAGGGCTTTACCGGCAAACAGGGTACATTTCATTCTGAACAAGCATTAGCTTATGGGACTCAGCTTGTGGGTGGAGTAACACCTGGTCGAGGTGGGCAAACTCATTTAGGCTTGCCTGTTTTTAATACGGTTGAGCAAGCTGTCAAACAAACAGCTGCAACGGTCAGCATGATTTATGTGCCCCCTTTTTATGCGGCTGATGCTATTTTAGAAGCGGTTGATGCGGGTATTGGTTTAATTATCTGTATTACTGAAGGTATTCCCGTTTTACAAATGCTTAGAGTAAAAGCGGCAATGGCTGGCACCGGTGCATTATTAGTGGGGCCAAATTGTCCGGGTGTGATTACGCCTGGCGAATGCAAAATTGGCATTATGCCGGGTAATATTCATTTACCTGGGGCAGTCGGTGTGGTTTCCCGATCAGGAACATTAACTTATGAAGCCGTTCATCAAACCACTCACGAAGGCCTAGGGCAAAGTACCTGTGTAGGTATTGGTGGAGACCCAATACATGGCATGACTTTTATTGATGTACTTTCACGATTTCAAGCGGATGAGCAAACCAAAGGTATTATTATGGTGGGTGAAATCGGAGGCACTGAAGAAGAAGAGGCCGCTGATTATATTAAAGAATATGTCACCAAGCCAGTAGTATCTTATATTGCAGGAAGAACCGCGCCTGCAGGTAAACGAATGGGTCATGCTGGTGCTATTATTACCGGTGGCAAAGGGACTGCAGAAGGAAAAGTCGAAGCATTAAAAGCAGCTGGAGTAGACGTGGTTGATTCACCTACATTATTGGGTGTGGCAATGAAGGCTGCTTTGTCATAATTTGTTGGGGCACAGGCTTTAGTCTGCACTTTTTTACTTACCTATGCAGTCTAAAGCCTGCGCCCATTTTTTGAATGCTAGGTAAATTCAATCTCCAATTTTAATAGATCATATTAACTTAATGTTAAAAATAGCTTTAGCTCAAATCAATCTGCTGGTTGGCGGAATTCAAGCCAACCAAAGAAAAATCATTCAAACAGTCGAATATGCTCGAGATCAATTGGGTGCAGATGTTATTGTTTTTCCAGAATTAACCATAACAGGATACCCTCCAGAGGATTTATTATTACGCCCTGATTTTATTCGGCAAGCAAATAAGTCAGTGTTAGATGTTGCTCAGGCTGTTGAAGGTATTGATATTGTTTTAGGCTTTCCAGAACAAGTAGATGATGGATTATATAATACTGCGGCTGTATTAAGGGCTGGAAAGGTTTTAACAAAATATAGAAAAAGTGCTTTGCCTAATTTTGGTGTATTTGATGAGCAACGTTATTTTAAATCTTCTGATGAAACGTGTGTTTTTTCTGTTAAAGGGCTGGTCATTGCGCTGACTATTTGTGAAGATATATGGGAAAAAGGGTTAGTCGAAAAAAATAAACAAGCAGGGGCAGATATAATTATTACCTTAAATGCCTCACCTTTTCATGCGGGAAAAATTCATCAGAGAGAAGAGGTTGTTTGTCAGCAAGCTAAAGAGACTAAAATTCCGTTAGTCTATGTTAATCTAATTGGTGGGCAAGATGAGCTGGTATTTGATGGGGCTTCATTTGTAGTTAATGCACAAGGTGAGGTGGTTTTTAGAGCCGAAGAGTTTGAAGAGCAAATATCTGTTGTTGAGTTTGATGGAAATAAGCCTGTAAAAAACATCTGTTCACCCTTGTATAATGTAATTTCCAGTGAATATAAGGCGCTAGTTTTAGGTGTTAGGGATTATGTGTATAAAAATGGGTTTAAAGGTGCAATATTAGGTTTGTCAGGTGGAATAGATTCAGCCTTGGTTTTGGCCATTGCTGTTGATGCCTTGGGAGCTGAGCAGGTGGAGGCCGTGTTAATGCCCTCTAAATATACTCAAGATATGAGTAATGAAGATGCTGTTTTAGAAGCGGAAGCGTTAGGTGTGAAACATCATACGATTGCTATAGAACCTGCTGTGACTGCATTTACAGCTATGTTGAGTGATGTTTTTACCGATACAAAAAGAGATGCGACTGAAGAAAATATTCAGGCACGTTGTCGAGGTGTTTTACTGATGGCGATGTCGAATAAATTTGGTAAATTATTACTCACCACAGGCAATAAAAGTGAGATGAGTGTGGGGTATGCGACTTTGTATGGTGATATGGCGGGTGGTTTTGCACCGATTAAAGATGTGCCAAAGTTATTGGTTTATCAATTATCAGAATACAGAAATACAATCTCAGCTGTTATTCCAGAACGCGTGATTACCCGTCCACCGTCAGCAGAATTAGCACCCGATCAAATAGATGAAGACTCATTGCCGCCTTATTCTATTTTAGACCCTATTTTAGAAATGTATGTGGAGCAAGATAAGTCAGCAGAAGATATACAAGCTGCTGGTTATCAGGTCGCTGATATTAATCGAGCAATTTTACTGGTTGATAGAAATGAATACAAACGTAGACAAGCATCGCCTGGGGTAAAAATCACACCAAGAGCATTTGGAAGAGATCGCAGATACCCTATTGCTTCTGGGTATAGAGGTGTATCGTAATGCAGTATGTTTTTTATTAATAATGATAGATCATGAGTAACTACTCTGCA
>CAZMQH010000118.1:5591-7031 GCA_964568245.1 uncultured Methylomarinum sp. | reverse complement strand
TTTGTACATCCCTATGATGATCCTGAAGTCATAGCAGGACAGGCAACCGTTGGGATGGAAATCCTGAGGCAGCACACTGCAAAAATTGACTGTATTTTTGTACCTGTTGGTGGCGGTGGTTTAATCGCAGGGATTGCCGCTTATGTAAAGTTTGTGCGCCCTGAAACCAAAATAATAGGGGTAGAACCCGATGATGCCGACTCACTTAATCATTCCTTAAAAGCCAACAAACGAATAACGATTAAACAGGTGGGTCTTTTTGCAGACGGTGTTGCGGTTAAACAAGTGGGTGAAGAGCCATTTAAATTGGCCCAAAAATATGTTGATGAGGTTGTTACCGTTAGCACAGATGAAATTTGTGCTGGGATTAAAGACATTTTTGATGACACACGCTCCGTTGCAGAACCTGCAGGGGCTTTGGCGCTTGCTGGATTAAAAAAATATGTTAAAAAAAATGAGCTAACAGGCCAAACCCTAGTAGCGATAGAGAGTGGGGCAAATGTTAATTTTGACCGCTTGCGTTATGTGGCCGAGCGCACTTTAGTGGGTGAGCATAAAGAAATATTATTAGCCGTTACTGTTCCTGAAACCCCAGGTAGTTTTTTAAAATTTTGTAAAGCATTAAGAAAACGCAATATTACCGAGTTTAATCATCGTTATTTTGATAACAAGATGGCTCAGGTATTTGTTGGTATTTCTTGTAGTGGTAAGCAAGCAGATAGAGATGATTTAATTGCGAATCTGGAAAATAAAGGTTTTTCTGTTATTGATATGACCCTGAATGAATTAGCTAAAGATCATATTCGTTACATGGTCGGAGGGCATGCTCAGCAGGCATTAGGTGAAATTATCTATAGTATTCAATTCCCTGAAAGGCCGGGTGCATTGCTCAAGTTTTTATCGTCATTAGGGAGTCGATGGAATATCAGTATGTTCCATTACCGTAATCACGGCGCAGCATTTGGTAAAGTATTAATGGGAGTACAAATGCCAAGATCAGAGCGAGAAGAGTTTCAGCAACGATTAGAAGCCGTAGGGTTTGACTACCAAGAAGAAACCGAAAATCCAGCCTATAAAGTATTCATCGGTGGCTAATGAGTAGGAGCGTCCGCCCTCGGCGCGAATTAAACCATGCTCTTTAATCTTTTACACTTTTAAAAAGAGCAAGCGCCTTTGTTTTATTCGCGCCGAGGGCGGACGCTTCTACAATAGCCATTTAGCATCCCAGTGAGGATAGTCGGTAATGCGTTCTACTAATTTGGCGCGTAGAGGGTTGGCTACAATATATCTTGCCGTGCCGATAATATCTTCTTCTTTTCGTAAAGCATGGTCATGAAAACCTGCTTGCCAGACTGGAGTTTTTAAAAGGTGGGCGGAAACAGACTTTATTCTACCGACGATTTTAGAGAGGGGCGTATCATTTGTTAACTGCATCAGCCA
>CAZMQH010000118.1:0-5491 GCA_964568245.1 uncultured Methylomarinum sp. | reverse complement strand
CCCCTAAGTTGCTCTTCTCTTAACGTATTGATTACAATTCTTGCGGCACGTAAATCTGTAAAAATAGGTTGGCGTTGCTCTGTTACCGTGGTGATAAGGTAAATCTGATTATTTTGTGAATATCTACCTTTTCTCAGATTCTGGGCGTGAGGCTTGATCATAAATAAGTGGTAGGAGCGTCCGCCCTCGGCGCGAATATAACAGGCTCTATTCTTTTGGAGCTATTAATGATTGAAAAAGAGCATGATTTAATTCGCGCCGAGGGCGGACGTTCCTACGGGAATTTGGGGGTGGTATCTCCCACCTGTGCCGTCTCGTACCTTCGTCCTTGAACCGGAGGTTCAAGTGGAGACTTCATCAGTTGATCAGGCTTCCCGTATAAAACAGGCATGCACACCACAACTTGAATCAGCTTCCGGGGTAAAAACAGGTTCAGGAAACACCCAGCACTAATCGAACACTGCAGGAGATACCGAGCGGTTATTCTAACTGGGTTTGTTATGAAGTGCTTAAGAATTTTCTAAAACGTTTTCTATCTTGTGACGTAGATTGGCTAATTGATTAGAAATATAACCCGTTGGTGATGCACTTTTTCTTTTGGCTTGATGCAACTCATGAGTTAAGTTTAATGCCGCCATGACCGCAATCCTATCTGCACCATTGACGGTACCAGAGTCACGAATTTCACGCATTTGATCATCAAGTTCATGGGCTGCTTGAATAAGCGTTTCTCTCTCGCTTTCCGAACAGGCCACCCTATAATCTTTACCCAAAATTTTGATTGCAACGGGGACGACTTTGTTTTTATCACTCATGAGCCATGTTCCATAGATTTTAAACGGGTAATCATCGTTTCAACTCGTGTTCTGGCAATTGAGGTTTTTTCTAGTAGTTTTGCTTTTTCTCTGACCAGTGAATCCTGTCTGGTTTTTAAACTGGTATTTTCACTTTTAATTAAATTATATTTGTCGATGAGCTTGTCCAGCTTCTCTTCTAGGTCTTTTAGTTCTGTTGATGTGTCGTGTTCAGTGTCTGACATACAATGCCTTATGTGGTTAACTTAAAGCTTATGAGGGTTGTATTTTATTAGGTATTGAAAACAACACCATAAAATTCCTGTTAATTATCTAATAATGTTAGCATAAGCCAGATATTTTTTTTAGAACATGAACAGGTTTTTTTGCATAAACTATGGCTTATCAGATAATTAACAAAATTTTTCAGAAAAATGAAGCAGATTTGACCTCATCTGAGGCGCATGGTTTGGCGACGGGAATGTTGTGTATAGAAAATAAGATGGAGGTCGGCAGCTGGTTGACCCAATTATTAGAAGATGATATTTCCTTGCTTGATGAAGATAAATCGATACTGGTAGAATTATTTGAACAGACGCGTAAATTATTATGTGGGGAGGATGATAGTTTTAGGTTTGACCTGTTCTTACCCGGGGATGACGAGTCCTTAACGGAACAGCTTGAAGCTATTAGATCATGGTGTGAGGGCTTTTTATTTGGGATAGGAAATAGCCGTTCAGAATCAACAGCATGGCCGGGTGAAACAGGTGAAATAATCAAAGATATTGTTGAGTTTACTAAGTTGGATTCAGAGGTTAGTGACGATTTGGAGCCAGAAGAAATTGATGAGATTGAAGCCTCAGTGATAGAAATACAAGAATATATAAGAGTGGCTGTGATGATGATTAGAGACCAATTCATGGAAGAAAAAAATAATACACAAACACATTAAAAATGAAGCAAAACGAATTTAAAAAACGCCGTAGAGTATTAATGCAACAAATTGGAGAAGGTAATATCGCCATTGTTGCCAGTGCATCTAATCATACGCGTAATCGGGATGTTGAATTTCCCTTTAGACAAGACAGTGATTTTTATTATTTAACAGGCTTTAATGAAGCTGATTCTTTAGCTGTTTTTATTCCTGGTCGTGAGCAAGGCGAATACATTTTATTTTGCCGCGAATTTGATGAGAAAAAAGCTTTATGGGAAGGAGCGCATGCTGGACTAGAAGGTGCAACAGAACATTATGAGGCTGATGATTCATTTCCAATAGATGATCTGGATGAGATCCTGCCGGGAATGCTGGAAAATAAAGCCAAGGTGTTTTATCCCATGGGGCGAGATCCTGATCTTGACCACCAGCTATTGGAATGGATAACCAAGATTAGAAAGCAATCCAGAAATGGAGTTAATGCACCAGGTGAACTGGTTTCCTTAGAGCATTTATTGCATGAAATGCGTTTATTTAAAAGTAGGGCAGAACTAAAATTAATGCGCCAAGCCGCTGAGGTTTCTTGTCAGGCCCATGTGCGAGCTATGCAACAATGCCAGCCTGGTTTATATGAATATCAGATAGAATCTGAAGTAGTGCATGAATTTATGCAGCAAGGTCTAAGGTATGTTGCCTATCCTTCTATTGTTGCCGGTGGTAAAAATGCCTGCGTCTTACATTATGTAGAGAATAAAGATAAATTAAAAGCAGGTGATTTATTACTGATTGATGCTGGTGCAGAGTGTGATCATTATGCAGCGGATATAACACGTACATTTCCTATTTCGGGTAAATTTAGTCCCGCTCAAAAGCAGCTTTATCAATTGGTATTAGATGCACAATATGCAGCCATTGAACAGATCCAACCTGGAAACCCTTGGAATAAGGCCCATGATATTTCAGTTAAAGTGTTAACTTCGGGTTTGGTTAAATTAGGTTTGTTGGCTGGGGATATTGATAAGTTAATTGAAGACGAAGCTTATAAACAGTTTTACATGCATAGAATTGGGCATTGGTTAGGAATGGATGTACATGATGTGGGTGATTATAAAGTTCAGGATGAATGGCGGTTGTTAGAGCCAGGTATGGTGTTAACCATTGAACCTGGGTTATATATTCCTGCAAACTGTGAATCTGTGGATAAAAAATGGCGAGGCATTGGCATCAGAATTGAAGATGATGTGGTGGTCACTAAAGATGGACATGAGGTATTAACCCATGCTGCCCCTAAAGAAATTGATGAAATTGAACGCTTAATGCAGGCAAATTAAATGCAGCTTGATTACGATATATTAATAGTAGGTGGGGGTCTGGCAGGAAACTGTCTGGCACTTGCACTAAAAGATTCAGGCCTACGGTTAGCGATTATAGAAGCGAATACCCGTGAGCAATTACAAAACTCACCCGCAGGTGATAGGGCATTGGCTTTATCGGCTGGGACGGTTAAACTATTACAGGCATTAAATGCTTGGGATGGGCTGGAATCAAAGGCTGCGGCGATCAAAAATATACATATTTCTGATCAAGGACATTTTGGTAAGGCGCGTTTATCTGCAAAGAAACAGAATGTTAATGCTTTAGGCTATGTGATTAGTGCTAGAGATATTGAAGGCCATGTTGCCACGTTAGTTGAACAGGCAGGGGTAAAGACAATTTGTCCCGCGCGGGTTGTTGGTTTAATGTCTGGGCTGGAATCAGTCAATGTCAGTTTAAAACAAAATGATCAGTCGATTAATTTAACCGCTCAATTATTAGTGGGTGCCGATGGCGGACAATCTTCTGTCCGAAAGTTACTGGAAATCTCTCAGCAAGTGACTGATTATGGACAAACAGCATTAGTGACCACGATTAAGTCATCCGTTCCGCATAATAATGTAGCCTACGAACGGTTTACCAAGTCTGGCCCATTGGCAATGTTGCCGATTAATGATCAGGAATGTTCCGTGGTTTGGACTAGAACCGAGCAAGAAGCCGATGATTTAATGAAAGGTAGTGAAGCTGATTTTCTAGCTTGTTTGCAAGACAGTTTTGGTTATCAGTTAGGAGCATTAACATTAACGGCTCCTAGAAGAGCATTTCCTTTAAGCTTAATCCGCGCAGATAATATGGTCGTTGGACGTGCGGTTATTATTGGTAATGCGGTGCATCAATTGCATCCTGTTGCAGGCCAAGGGTTCAATCTAGGTATTCGTGATGTTGCTCAGTTAGCTGAAATGATACTGGAACAGCAGAAAAGTGCTGAAGATATAGGTGATAAAGTTTTATTAGCTAAATATGCTGAAAGCAGACAAAAAGATCATGACCATACCATTAGTTTTACCGATAATGTGGTGAAAATATTTTCTTCTGACTGGTTGCCGATGGCGGCAGCCAGAAGTATAAGCTTGGCAGTAATGGATCATCTTCCTGTAGCAAAATCAATGTTGGCTAAACATGCAATGGGTCTGGCAGGTCGTTTGCCTAGAGTTGGGAATAGAGGGTAAATAATGCAACAGAAGCAGCAGCGGTTTGAGGTTATTATTGTCGGCGGCGGTATTGTCGGTGCAACCACGGCATGTGCACTTGCTCATGCAGGTATAAATGTCGCTTTATTGGATATGTTTAATCCACAAAGACAATGGACGGATGATTCCGTTGATATTAGGGTTTCAGCTTTAACTCGTGCGTCTCAGAATATCTTAGAAGCCGTAGGGGCATGGGATGGGATTGTGCAACGTGGCGTGTGTGGTTATAAAGATATGCGTGTTTGGGATGCAAAAGCCGATGGTGAATTGCACTTTGATTGTGCGGATACCGAGTTTAATGAGCTAGGCCATATTGTAGAAAACAGATTTACCGTTGCCGCTCTTTGGGATACGTTAGAAAGTCTAGAATCAGCCACTTGCATTAGTGATGCAAAAGTTTCACAAATGCAGTCAATAGAAAATGGCAGAGTATTAACATTAGAAGATGGTCGTCAATTTGAAGCTGATTTAATTATTGCCGCAGATGGTAGAGACTCTAATCTAAGGTCTATGGCTGGAATTGATGTCACAGGCTGGCCATATCATCAGGATGGCTTAGTAGCCACTATTGGTACTGAAAAAAGCCACCAGTTTACCGCGTGGCAACGTTTTTTAGATGAAGGGCCATTAGCTTTTCTGCCATTAAGAACAGGTGAATGTTCTATTGTATGGACTTTAAAAACAGAAACAGCCAAAGCCTATGTGCAGTTAAGTGATGATCATTTCTTACAGAAGCTGCAGCAAGCTTCTGGGGGCATTTTAGGAAAAATGCTATCCACCGGGCGTCGTGCTTCATTTGCACTACGCTTTCAATACGCTAATACTTATACTGATAACAGTTTTGCATTAATGGGCGATGCTGCTCATGCAATGCATCCATTAGCAGGGCAAGGAGCCAATGCTGGCTTATTAGATGCGGCTGCATTGGCTGAATTAGTGATAACAACCAAGCAAGCAGGGCGGCCTTTGACTAGCCATAAATTTTTACGAAAATATGAGCGTTGGCGTAAGGGTGATAATTTATTAATGATGTCGAGTATGGATGTGATTAATAAAACCTTTACCGCAAAAGGGGCACCAGCAATTTCTTTGCGGTCAACGGGGATGAATTTAATTAACAAAACGCCATTTGTGAAAGATATATTTAATAATCACGCAATGGGGCTAAGAAATGATTTACCTGTATTAGCCAAGAAAGA
>CAZMQH010000117.1:0-7172 GCA_964568245.1 uncultured Methylomarinum sp. | reverse complement strand
AACAGGGTTTTTAATTTAAATTCTAAATTATACTTTTAGTTTTGCTTGGATCAGGTTTGACTGTTCCCTCCTCTAACGCATCGATACAGAGTGCAAACTTTTTAAAAAAATGCTCTTCTGGTATTAGGTTAGGAATTAACCCAACATTTTCTAACATGTCTTTTGACGGGTATTAAAGTAGAGGTATCAATTATTTTTTTATCGTTCATATTTTTACAAAAGCTGGTAAAGGTAAAGTACTGCCTATGAAATTCAACTAAACTATCTATATAATCTGTGTCTTTGTCTATCTATTCATATCATATACGTTGCTAAGTATCCTAAAGCATATTTACCACCTGTCAACGCTCCAGACTTAGTATCGTCTAACCTCAAGGCTTTAGTTGTAACTATTTTACACATATTGCCCAGCACACCACCCCGATGCCCAAGCCCATTGAAAATTGAACCCCCCTAACCAGCCGGTTACATCAAGTACTTCACCCGTAAAATATAATCCTGAGACACTTTGACTTTCCATTGTTTTTGATGAGACCGCTGAACAGTCCACCCCACCTAAAGTCACTTCAGCAGTCCGATAGCCTTCAGTTCCATTAGGTTTAATTGTCCAATTTGTTATATTTTGAACAATTTCATCCAATTGTTTATTAGAAATATCTTGTAATGAAAGGGCTAATAATTTGGAATCAACTAGCACTTCTATTAACCTTTTTGGTAAAAAATCTGCCAAAATTGTTTTTAACTGCATTTTGAGTTTATTTTTTTTCTTTTCTAGCAAAATTTCAGTTAAATTTAACTCGGGTAAAAAATTAATATTTATTGTTTCCCCTGCTTTCCAGTAGGATGAAATTTGAAGAATTACAGGGCCACTCAGTCCTCGATGAGTAAATAAAATATTTTCTTTAAAACTCTGTCGCTGATTACTAACCTCACAGAACACGGCGATACCCGATAGCTGAGAATATTTTACTTTATCATCAGGCTGTAAAGTAAAAGGCACTAAGGCTGCACAAACAGGTAATACTTTAATATTAAACTGTTCTGCTAACTGATAACCAAAAGCTGTTGCCCCCATTTTGGGAATGGATAAGCCTCCCGTTGCCACTACCACTGAATAGCACCGAATGTTGTGTTTATTCGTCTTTATCTGAAATTCATCTTCAGTTATTTTACTGATTTTTTTTATTTCACAATTTAACTGAATATCAACCCCAACTTTCTCACATTCAGCTAACAACATTCTTAAAACATCCTTTGCACTGTCATCACAAAATAACTGCCCATGACTACGCTCATGAAAAGGAATTTGGTATTGCTCAATCATTGCCAAAAAATCCCATTGGGTAAACCGACTTAAAGCAGATTTACAAAAGTGCATATTTCTGGAAATAAAATTTTCTGCCTCAATTGAGTAATTAGTAAAATTACACCGCCCACCTCCTGACATTAGAATTTTTTTACCTGCTTTATTAGCATGATCTAACACCAAAACACTGCGCCCACGTTTTCCAGCCTCAATCGCACACATTAAACCCGATGCACCTGCACCCATAATCACCACATCAACTTTCTTCATTCGGTCATTTTATATCTAAAAAATTAAAAACTGAGCATTCCATCCAAGAGTAAACTATTATTCATATACACAGCCCTATTCTTAATTCACACCTCCAAACTCAATAGTAAGGATCTTATAATGGATGAAACTGGTTCTCATTACCTAATGGATATTTTAGCATTGTTACTGGCGACAGTAATCGTAGTGCCTACTTTTCACGCTATTCGCCTTGGTGCAATTTTAGGCTATTTAACTGCTGGGGCTATTTTAGGGCCTTGGGGCCTAGGTATCATGACTGAAGTTGAAGAAATCAGTCACCTTGCAGAATTTGGCGTTATTTTTCTGCTATTTGTATTAGGCATTGAGCTAAAACCAGAAAAATTATGGCAAATGCGTAAACAAGTCGTTGGACTAGGGTTAAGCCAACTACTCATTACCGCTTTAGTACTTTACGGTATAGCATTAGCTCTAGGTGTTTCACAAAATAATGCCATTATCATTGGCTTTGGGCTCGCCCTATCATCCACCGCATTTTGCTTAAATCTATTAGCTGAGCGAGGAGGTATAGCTACGGTAATGGGACAAATGTCTTTCTCTATTCTGTTATTACAAGATATAGCCGTTGTTCCATTGCTCGCTTTAGTCTCTATGCTGGCAGGTGGTGATATTGATGCAGCAGAATCTGGTATTAATCTACTTTATGCTATTACAGCTATCGTGGCTTTATTACTTGTAGGCCGTTATTTACTTAACCCTGTATTAGATAAAATTGTCGCCAGTCAAGACCCCGAAGTATTTGTTGCTGTTGCCGTTTTATTGGTATTGGGTGTCGCCTGGATTATGGAGAAAGTGGGATTATCTATGGCCCTAGGGGCTTTTCTAGCGGGATTAATGCTGGCTGAATCCCATTACCGACACCAGATCGAAGCAGATATTCTCCCCTTTAGGGGGATATTACTTGGCTTATTTTTTATGACCATAGGAATGGGAATTGATTTTGGCCTGTTATTAGATCAATTCACTTTAATTATTACTTTAACCCTTGCCTTAATGATAGTTAAAGCATCTATCATTTATACCTTGGCTAGAATGAGTGGCAAACCCCATGATATTGCATTACAAACAGGTGTTTTACTTTCTCAAAGCGGTGAATTTGGCTTTGTTATGTTTGGCTTTGCTGCAACATCAGGCATTTTAGATCCACAGATCAGCCCAATCCTAACGCTAATTATTGCTTTTAGCATGGTGCTCACCCCCTTTGTGGTCAGAATATCGAACAGTTTATTATTAAGGTTTTATACTCCTGAACTACCAGAAATACCAACTGATGAATTTATTGATGACTCTCATGGCCATGTTATTTTAGCCGGATTTGGTCGAGTCGGTGCAAGAGTTGGGGCCATTTTAAATGCTGCTGGACTTTCTTATATTGCCATTGATATGGACCAAAAAAGAATAAAATCAGCCAGAGCACAAGGCTTCCCTGTGTTTTTTGGTGATGCGTGTAATGTAAAAGTATTACGCTCCGCAGGTGCAGAACGCGCAAAAATGATTGTTATCGCCTTAGATAAGGCTACAAATATTGACAAAATGATTCCATTAATACGCCAACATTACCCCGACTTACCAATACACACCCGTGCCGTAGACAGACAACATTGTGCTAATTTAATCAGCCAAGGGGTTACTAGTACCGTGTCAGAAACTTTAGAAATCAGCCTACGACTCACTGAAGAAGTTTTATCTGATAGTGGTATAAAAAGAAGAATTATTAAAAAAGTAATCAATGAATTTAAAGAAGATTATTATCAAGATGTGGTGCAAAAAATGACTGAAAATAAAGTCGTAATGGGAGAGTTAAGGCATTAAAAAAACAAGTTTTTGTACTTTTTTAAAACGGCAAAAACTTGTTTTTGCATTCCTACTTTCTATTACAACAAATTTTTTTTAATGCTGTTAAAACACTAAGTTTTTCAGCTTTTAAACATACAAGAAATTGTTTCTGTACTCATGAATTACTTGCTCTCTTCTACTTTTGAGTATGCATTATCGCGGTATTTAAACTGCATTCCTTGTAAAAAATAACGTAATATCTGGTCTTTACAAAGGCGGTAGTTTTTATGACCTTTTTTACGGAAAAATGCACTTAACTCATGCTGGCTTATTTCAAAATCAGCAAAAGCCATTATTTCTAACACATCATTATTTTTTAAATTTAAAGCTATTTTTAATTTCTTAAAAATATCATTATTGGTCATGCGTTTTTCAGGAATGGGTTGATCCCCTTCTTTTTTTCCGCGTTTTTCATTGATTAAGCCGTTTAAAAAAGTCGCTAACTCTTCGTCAGTTAATTCTTGAAAATCTGCATCATCATCTTTTTTTAGCCAGTTGCTGATTTGTTCTCTAGTCACTGTGTATTCAGCCAAACTAAAAATTGAGATCATTTTTGAATCGTCAAAATCGAAGGTGTAGCGTATACGACGTAGTACATCGTTATTAGTCATTTATATTTCCTAAATTTGTTTAAAAATAGGAGCGGCGCTTGCCAAGCGAAACCTGTTTCGGTCACAGCCTGTGGCCCCTCCTACCCATAAAATATTTTATGCTTGTTGATATTTATCAATCTTATCGAAATTTAAATAGCGGTAAGTATCATCGGCTGTGGCATTTATTTGTTGGTAATAAGCCATATATTGTTCAAATGTTGGGATTTTACCCATAATTGAGCAAACTGAGGCTAATTCTGCTGAACTTAAATAAACATTTGCATCATTACCTAGGCGATTAGGGAAATTACGAGTTGATGTTGATACTACAGTTGCATTATCAGCAACTCTCGCTTGGTTTCCCATGCATAACGAACAGCCTGGCATTTCTAATCTGGCGCCTGCTTTACCAAAGGTATCGAAATAGCCTTCTTCTGTTAGCTTATCTTGATCCATTTTTGTGGGTGCTGAAACCCATAGTTGCGTAGGTAACTCACCTTGATGTTTTTCTAATAATTTACCCGCCGCACGAAAATGACCGATATTAGTCATACATGAGCCTAGGAATACTTCATCAATTTTTATACCCGCTAAATCAGATAATGTTTTCACATCATCTGGGTCATTTGGACAGGCCATAATGGGTTCTTTAATTTCATTTAGATCAATTTCAATAATTTCAAAATATTCCGCATCCGCATCCGGCACCATTAATTCTGGTTCTGCTAACCATGCTTGCATTTGTTGAATACGACGCTTAATAGTACGTGCATCACCATAACCTTCTGCCACCATCCATTTCAATAGAGTGATATTTGAGTTGATGTATTCACGAATGGGCGCTTCATCTAAACGAATAGTACATCCTGCTGCTGATCTTTCAGCTGAAGCATCTGATAATTCAAACGCTTGCTCTACTTTTAGCTCTGGCAAGCCTTCAATTTCTAGAATACGACCTGAAAAGACATTTTTCTTACCTTTCTTTTCAACTGTTAATAAGCCTTTTTCAATCGCTTTTAAAGGAATGGCATTAACCAAATCACGTAAAGTAATTCCAGGTTGCATTTCACCTTTAAACCGTACTAAAACAGATTCAGGCATATCTAAAGGCATCACACCTGTTGCTGCTGCAAATGCCACTAAGCCAGAACCGGCTGGAAATGAAATCCCCATTGGGAAGCGTGTATGAGAATCACCGCCTGTACCGACAGTATCAGGTAGTAACATACGGTTTAACCATGAATGGATAATGCCGTCTCCTGGACGCAAGGCCACACCACCACGATTCATAATAAAATCAGGTAAGGTATGTTGCATTTCCACATCAATAGGTTTTGGATAAGCCGCTGTATGACAGAAAGACTGCATCACTAAATCAGCGGAGAAACCTAAACAAGCGAGATCTTTTAATTCATCACGCGTCATTGGCCCAGTAGTATCTTGTGATCCTACTGTAGTCATTTTAGGCTCGCAATAGGTATCAGGACGAACTCCTGCTACACCACAAGCTTTACCTACAATTTTTTGCGCTAATGTATAGCCTTTATCACTTGCCATTTGATCAGCAGGTCTTTCAAATACATCAGATGCAGCTAAACCTAAAGATTCTCGTGCTCTATCCGTTAAGCCTCGACCAATAATTAATGGAATACGGCCGCCTGCACGCACTTCGTCTAAAATCACATTAGTTTTTAAGCTAAATTCTGAAACGACTTCACCATTATCATGGCGTTTAACCACACCTTGGTATGGATAAATATCAATCACATCGCCCATCGCCAAGTTTTCCACATCACATTCAAATGGTAGTGCACCTGAGTCTTCCATGGTATTAAAGAAAATAGGTGCAATCTTACCGCCAATACAAATACCACCTCCCCGCTTATTAGGCACATAAGGAATATCATTGCCCATATACCATAATACTGAGTTTGTGGCTGATTTACGTGATGAACCAGTACCGACCACATCACCTACATAAGCGACAGGAAATCCTTTTTGCTTAAGCTCTTCAATTTGCTGTTCTGCATTGGTAATTCCATCTCTAGGAATTTTAAGCATGGCTTTGGCATGTAAAGGAATATCAGGACGAGACCAAGCATCAGGAGCTGGTGATAAATCATCTGTATTAGTCTCACCTGTCACTTTAAACACAGTAATTGTCAGCTTTTCTGACACTTTTGGCTTACTGGTAAACCATTCTGCATCAACCCAGGATTGAATGATTTTTTTAGCAAAATCATTACCAGCATCTGCTTTTTCTTTTACATCATGAAAAGCATCAAAAACTAATAGAGTATGAGATAAAGCCTTTACCACAATCGGTGCTAACTCATTGTTATCTAATAAATCAATTAAAGGTGCAATGTTATATCCACCAAGCATAGTGCCTAATAGCTCAGTGGCTCTAGCGGCATCTAAAATAGGTGAACTGACTTCACCTTTGGCAACAGCGGCAAGAAAACCGGCTTTAACATAAGCAGCCTCATCAACTCCCGCTGGAATGCGATTAACCAACAAATCAAGGATAAAATCGTCTTCACCTGCAGGTGGTTGTTTAATTAATTCAACTAATGCTGAAACTTGTTCAGCATTTAATGGTTGGGGTACGATTCCATCAGCAGCACGTTCTGCAACATGTTTGCGGTATTGCTCTAGCATTTTTGACCCTTGTCTAAAACTAAAAAATTATAATGGCTTGATTTTAACAGGTTTTTGTCAAAAAATTTAACATGATCAGTTTAAAACCTTAACTCAAGTAATCAAGAAAATTACATCTCTTTGATTACTTGAATAAAAATTAACAAAGGTATTGTTTATGCAAGATTAAAAGTATAAACCAGACAAAGGGTGACTGAAATGAAATCAATAGAAAATAGTAATGAGATCAATACAGTAAGAGCAATTTTTATAGAAACATTAGGGAGTCAGTAATAAATAATGTACCTAGATCTCGTAGGATTTTTATTTCTCCTTGGTTGTTCTCAAGAGAAGCATAGTTACTCTATGTGCCGATTGAGAAGAGCCAAGGAGGGATAAAAAGACAAGAGAGCTGGGTATATTATTTGTTACTGCCTCCCTTGAGTGGTGAGTTTCTATTAAAAACAGGGTTTGGAGCCTATGCCTTT
>CAZMQH010000116.1:0-7267 GCA_964568245.1 uncultured Methylomarinum sp. | reverse complement strand
TATAAGTTCTGGCAGTATTATCTCTCTGGGCTGTAGAGACAAGGCATGCCTTGTCTCTACCTTTGGTGAGCTTAGGAACATGCATGGAACCATTAATATTAGCCAATTACTCCAATATAATTCTTTACCTATTTACACTAAAGGTTTTAAATGATTAAAACACTAGACAACTCATCTATAAAACAATGGGACGAGTTTGTTGAAAACTCATCTTCAGCAACATTCTTCCATAAAGCAGGTTGGAAAGAAGTTATAGAAAAAGCTTTTGGTCATAAAACCTATTTCTTATATACAGAAGATCAAGGAAAAATCACGGGAATCTTACCCTTAGTGCATATTAAAAGCTTTCTATTTGGCAACTCTTTGAGTTCCTGTGCTTTTTGCGTCTATGGAGGCATAGTCGCTGATAATAAAGAAACCTACCAAGAGCTTGATAAAAAAGCCTGTCAATTAGCGGAAGAACTAGGGGTTGATCATTTAGAGATGAGAAACCAAGAGCAACTTACACCTGAAAGACCTTACAAAGAGCTTTATGTCACCTTCAGAAAAGAACTGGATGAAGATGAAGAAAAAAATATGCTGGCCATTCCGCGCAAACAACGGGCAGTCATTCGTAAAGGCATAAAAGCAGGTCTTGTCAGTGAAATTGATTCTGAAATAGACCGATTTTACCAAGCCTATTCGCAAAGTGTAAGAAACCTTGGGACACCTGTTTTTGCAAAAAAATACTTTTCAATTTTAAAACAAGTCTTTAAAGAACAATGTGAAGTACTCACCGTCATTGATAAAAACGGGCAGTTAATTGCCAGTGTTATGAGTTTTTTCTTCAAAGATGAAGTCCTACCTTACTATGGTGGTGGAACTGAACATGCACGTGCTGTACAAGGTAATGATTTTATGTATTGGGAAGTCATGCGTAGAGCAGTAGTAAAAGGAATTAAGATTTTTGACTATGGACGCAGTAAAGAAGGCACTGGCTCTTATCGGTTCAAAAAACACTGGGGCTTTGAACCTAAGCCATTATTTTATGAATTCCATTTAGTTAAGTCAGATAGCATGCCTGATATTAACCCTTTAAACCCAAAATACCAGATATTTATTGCCGCGTGGAAGCGTCTACCTTTACCCGTTAGTCAGATTGTTGGGCCGTGGTTAGCCAAAGATTTAGGATAGAATTATCCAAAATTTTCTTAGATATGATGTAGAGACAAGGCATGCCTTGTCTCTACTGCAGAAAATGATTGGACAATTAATTATTTCCATCTCCCCTAACTTTAAATTCTTAAAGATCTTCTGGCTAAGGAGCGAGGATTAATATCCAAAACTAAATTCTGTAGGCTGTGCTGAGGGATACGAAGCGCACCCTACAAATTTCGGGGCTTATTTAATTCTCATACTTAGGAACGTGCATGAAATAACTTGAGCAGCTAACTTGTCTTTTTGTCCATCTTCCACATTGTATAAATAGTTGAGTAGCTTGCTATGCGTTTATCTATACGCCTCGACAACTGCTCCTGCGTTGTTCTACCTACACACATCCCTGTGTTAGTTGCTCAAGTTATTCCGTGCGCGTTCCTTAAATAAGCCCAGCATCAATATGATTAAACTTAACTGCCAAGCGAGTCAATTCCACATCATTTTTAATTTTTAGTTTTTCATAGAGTCGATAGCGATAAGTGTTAATAGTTTTATCACTTAATACCAACATATCAGCCATTTCTTTAATACTCTTCCCTTGCAATATTAAATGAGTCACCTCAGATTCTCTTTGCGACAATTTCCCAAATGGAGAATCATTAGCACCTGGTAATCCCTGAAAAGCTAGATTATTAGCGACTTCAGAACATAAATAGCGTTTTCCATGATAGACAGTACGAATTGCACCAATCATTTCTTCGACAGGCGAACCTTTAGAAATAAACCCTAAAGCACCTAACTTTAAAAGTTGCTGAGGAATAGGGCCATCATTATGGACAGATAGAGCTATCACTTTAGTACCAGGGTATTTTTGCAACACCCGTCTACAAGCTTCAACCCCACCAATTCCCGGCATATTCACATCCATCAAAATGACATCAGGTGTTATTTTCGCCAACATTTCCAGAGCCGACTCACCACAATTAGCAACGCCAAGCACACTAATATCATCAGGAGCATTCAACAATGCCTCAATCCCTGTTCTTACCAGTTCATGATCATCAACCAATAAAACCTTAATCATTCAGCAACCTTAAGTAATCCAACTCCAATAAGCTTTATGATACCGCATATTAGAATATTCCCACAGTGTCTAACATGGTGAAAAACCAGGACTCAAGACGAGCACTATCAACACCCCAAAAATAACGACTAGATTCAATCAGTTAAATAGGCCTAAACCAAATAGACATATATTTAAAACGGTATTATTTTCTACCAACCAAGTACTCCCTCCCTTCTTGGACAGCTTCCTAGCCTTTAGGTATTTCTAATACTTGTCCGATTTGTACTTGGTTACCAGCCAATCTATTAACTGATTTAATAGCACGCATACTCACCCCATAATGTTGAGCAATACCAGATAAAGTCTCTCCACTAGAAATAGTATGTTTTTTACTCGAATTTAAAGCAATATAAGTGTCTGCTGGTGCATATTGGTTAAAATAAGTAACAATCCCTTTATAGATAGCTTTAGCCATTTTTGACTGATGCTTACCACTTTTTAATTTACGCTCTTCAGCAGGGTTAGAAATATAAGCTGTTTCGACTAAAACAGAAGGAATATCTGGAGACTTTAAAACTATAAACCTCGCCTTTTGCACAGAAGGGCTATGTAAATGTCCAATCAATTTAAAGTTTTTTAAAATTTTACTGGCAACATTTCGACTTGCCTCTTTAGTGGCCGTTTGTGACAAATCCATTAATACAGAAGCCAAAACATCATCTTTATCCGTTAAAGTAACACCGCCCACCAAATCTGCTGCATTTTCATGTTTTGCCAACCACCGTGCAGCTTCACTTGAAGCTCCTCGGTTTGACAAAGTATAAACAGAAGCCCCTTTCACCTTAGAATTTTTAAAAGCATCAGCATGAATAGAAACAAAAAGATCCGCATTAGCAGCACGTGCAATTTGCATCCTCTTTCTTAACTTAATGGAATAATCACCTGTTCTGACCATAACAGCCTTCATCCCAGGCTTTCTATTGATCAAAACCGCTAGTTTTTTAGCGATAGCAAAAACAACTTTCTTTTCCTGAGTACCCCGTGGGCCCTGAGCTCCAGGATCCTCACCACCATGCCCAGCATCAATAGCGATAATAATATCTCTCGCTTTATTTTTAACCGTTTTTGTGACTGTTTTAGTCGCTGCCTGAACTGTTTTTTTACGCCCCTCACTAGCGACCGTTGTTTTATTGAATAAATCAACAACCAATCGATGTCCATAATTTTTATTGGGCTGCAAAGCAAAACTTTTAGGTATTACCGCTGTTTTTAAATCAACCACAACACGCAAATCATGTTTATTACGGATACCGCTACGCACGCGACTAAATAAAGCATGGTTTTTAGGAGGTTGGGCTAATGATTTTAGTAATTTAGCCTGCTTAAAATCAATCACTAATCGCGCAGGATTTGCCAATAAAAACACTTGATGCGATGCAGGTTTAGTTACATCAAATACCATTCGTGTATGGTCAGGCGCAGTCCAATAACGTAAAGAATCAACCCGTACAGTTTCTGCATGTACTGCCAGCACTGAACCTAGCAATACAAATAGACTTATAAAATTTAAAGATTTAAACATCACACACACCATAATAATATTCTTGATTAAATTATAGCACTATGTCTTTGTTTTTCCAGTGGAGTATTGTTTTATCAAACATCTTTTTTGAAACAATATTAACATTCACAACACGCCCCTCACCTTCTGTTTTTATCGAAAGCTCAATATCAGGCTCAGGTAAAAATCCTTTCCCCAGCTCAGACCACTCAATAAAACATAAACAATGTTGCTCTAAATAATCTCGTATCCCGATCCATTCAAGCTCTTCAGGATCATTAACTCGATACAAATCAAAATGAAAAACCTTTCGACCTGCCACATCATATTCTTCAACTAAAGTGTAAGTCGGACTTTTAACAGCCCCCACATGACCAGCAGCTCTAAGTACCCCCCGAGTTAATGTCGTTTTACCCGCACCCAAATCGCCATTAAGAAAAATCAAACATTTTTCAGGTAATATACGCCACAACTCAGCTCCAAATAACTCAGTTTCTTGCTCATTTAATAATGTTATCTTCATCTATTCATTAATTTTCTAATAAAAGGCATTAAATCTCTCGCCAGCATTCCTCTTTCACCCTCGGCTTGTGCTGATAAATCAGCGGCCTTGCCATGGATATACACTGCTGTATTTGCAGCCTCAGTTAATTCCCACTTTTGTGCAACTAATCCAGCAATCATACCTGCAAGCACATCCCCCATACCCCCACTTGCCATTCCTGGATTTCCCGTCATAGAGATAGAAACGTCCTCACCATTATCAATCAAAGTACCCGCCCCTTTTAAAATAGTAACCCCACCATAAATTATTTGTATTCGAGAACAGGCTAAAAATCTATTTGCAGCAATATCTTGGGTTGAGCAACCTAATAAACGCGCAGCTTCCCCAGGATGAGGGGTAAGCACCCAATTATCCCTATGTAGCCTTTGTTTGGCCAACAAATTAAGGGCATCAGCATCTATTATTAAAGGCTTATCACTGTTTATGACACATTCAAACAAGTTTTTCGCCCAAGGTGACTGGCCTAAACCAGGCCCAATAAGCACCACTGAAGCCTTATTTAACAAAGGCAACAATTCCAGATAATTATCTACACCATGACACATTAATTCAGGCCTAGAGACATTAATATAACCGGCATGGCTTTTCCGAGTAGCCACAGACACTAAGCCAGCTCCCGCTCTAAGCGCAGCTTCAGCAGCTAAACTGATAGCCCCTGAAAACCCAGCATCCCCACCCACTAATAATACATGGCCATGATGCCCTTTATGAGCGCATCGCTCTCGCTTAGGAATATCAATTTTAGTTATTAATTTTGAGGCATAATTCATCGACCTAAAAACAGCTTCGGGCATACCTAAATCAGAATAAACAATCTGGCCACAATAATCAGCAGCAAATCCAGTCAACATGCCTTGCTTAAGTCCTATAAAACTCACTGTCCAATTTGCTCTTACCGCACAGCCCATAACAGCTCCAGTATCTGCATTGAGCCCAGAGGGAATATCAACCGATATAACAGGAACATCTGCTTGATTAATCAAAGCAACAACCTCAGCATATTCCCCTGAAATATTACGCCCCAAACCCGTCCCTAACAATGCATCAACAATCACACCATCAATCAAAGTTAAAGGACTTTCAAAAGCTCTTGCCACGCCCCCCACGCTAACAAAACCCTGATAAGCAATAGCCGCATCACCTTTCAAAGATTTAGGGCACGACAAATAATACACATCAACCTTAAAGCCAGCTTGCTTAGCTAATGTAGCAATAACATAGCCATCCCCCGCATTATTTCCTGCACCACAAAAAACCACCAGATCAGCAGTCGCATAATATTCCTGAATCAAATCAAAAACCACCTGCCCTGCTTTACGCATTAAAGTAATTCCAGCAATGGCATAATCCTCAATGGCCATACGATCCATTTCTGTTACTTGTTCAACTGAATATAATTTATTAGGTAAAGTTTGCATAATTTTAGTTAAAATAACGGTTACTACTCAGTGTATTAAAAATATGTAATACAATTTTGCTCTAAAGCCTTCTCCAAAGGGAGAAGGTTGGATGAGGGGGAGCTAAAAACTTCTCTTTCTCAACATTCTTTGCTCTCGGCAATTGCTCCTGCATTGCTCTACTTAGGAACGTGCACGGAATAACTTCCCGAAGTTATAACGCAGAGTTTTTGTTTCAGATTGGGTGATCTCATGAGGCGCATAGTTACTCTACGCAACGAATGAGATCACCCAATCTGGGACAAAAAGGCAAGTTAGAAATCGGGAAGTTGTTTCGAGCACGTTCCTTACCTACTTCCGTGTAGGCATCCAGCAAGAGAGGGCTTAAAAGCAAAACCTATGACTATTTAACAAAGAACACTTCCAAATAACTATTATATTCCTCCCATGCACAAAACAAACCAGCAAAACAATTCTGAGCTCGCAGTTAAAATCAAGCAATGGGGAGAAGACTTAGGTTTTCAGCAAGTTGGCATTACAGATACTCACCTAAATGAAGCCGAAAAACACCTACACAACTGGGTTGAAAAAGGCTTTCATGCCGATATGGATTATATGCATAAGCATGGCCTAAAAAGAAGTCGCCCAGAATTATTAATCGAAGAAACCGTCAGTATTATCTCAGTCCGCATGGATTATTTGCCGGAAACAGCTGAGCAAATGCATCAAGTATTAAACAACCCCGTATCAGCCTTTATCTCTCGCTATGCCTTAGGCAGAGATTACCATAAAATTATGCGAAATCGATTACAAAAACTAGCCCATAAAATTGAAGCAGAATATGGACAGTTTGGTTATCGTGCATTTGTCGATAGCGCCCCTGTATTAGAAAAAGCTATTGCAGAAAAAGCAGGACTAGGCTGGATTGGAAAACACAGCAATGTGATTAATCGCAAAGCAGGCTCTTGGTTTTTTCTAGGTGAAATTTATACTAACATCCCCTTACCGACAGACACGACCACCTCTTCCCATTGTGGCAACTGCATAGCTTGTATAGATATTTGCCCAACTCAAGCAATAGTGGCCCCCTATCAAGTCGATGCACGCCTGTGTATTTCATATTTAACCATCGAACTAAATGGATCCATTCCAGAACATTTACGCTCATCCATAGGAAATAGAATATATGGCTGTGATGATTGCCAACTGATTTGCCCCTGGAACCGTTTTGCCAGACTCACAACCGAAAAAGATTACAGCCCACGCCATAATCTAAATAACAGTCAATTAACCGAATTATTTAACTGGACTGAAGACGAGTTTTTAAAAAAAATGGAAGGATCGGCTATCCGACGGATTGGATATATTCGCTGGCTTAGAAACATCGCTGTTGCCCTAGGTAATAGTCCATCATCAGAACAAAGTATTAATGCCTTAAAGCAAAAGCAGCAGCATGATTCAGAGATTGTAAAGGAACATGTGGAATGGGCACTAAGGAACGCGCACGGAATAACTTGAGTAACTGGCGCAGGATTTTTGTT
>CAZMQH010000115.1:0-7298 GCA_964568245.1 uncultured Methylomarinum sp. | reverse complement strand
CATCAAGAATAATAACAGCATTTCTTACTAAATAAATGACGCAGGCGCGTCGCATCTGAATTCCCACGCAGCGCGTGGGAACTAGCACTTCACAAAAACAACAATTAAAAACTGGAACATTGAGTTATAGGCTCGTCTTTGGTACTCATCATCTTATTTTATACGGTTTTCACCGCCACTTGGTTGTTACTATTAGCGCTACCAGTGATAGGTTACTTTGCATGGATAGGACATTTTTCTTTGAGCACAACCGACCTGCTACTTTTAACTACCCTGTTTATAACCTAATCGGCGACTGAGTTATGTTTAAAGATATTCTAGTTAGAAAAATCCCTTTCTAAACGAACCCTATTTGGGTATTAGGCTTTTGAGTCTTTAAAGAAGAGCATAATTTACTTCCCCCTCATCCCAATATTTTCCCTCGAGGGGGAAGGAGCTAAGGAACGCGCACGGAATAACTTGAGCAACTGGCGCAGGATTTTTGTTCGTATTCAAGGCGTATAAATAAGCGCATAGCAAGCTACGCAACTATTTATACAACGCGGAAGACGGACAAAAAGACAAGTGAGTTGCTCAAGTTATTTCGTGCACGTTCCTAAGTACAAAAACTTATTTTTGTACACCTCTTAATAGCAAATACCCTCACCTTACCTTGCAAGTAAATAAAGCAAAAAGAAATCAACTAATAACAACAAAGCGCTCAGACCTTTCCAAAACTTTAATGGGCTTCTTTCTATCAGTGGAGTATCCGCGGTATCTTTTAAAAAAATTGAGTTTGGGGTAGTTAAATCATGCATAAATTCCGACAATGCTTCATACCGTCCATGAGGCGAAATTGAGCAAGCTTTTTTTAGCGCGCCATCAATCCACATGGGCACCATGGCATTTTTTTGAAAACTAGGGACATATTGAAGTCTTGCCAAATTGAGCTTATTTGGTTTTTCAGGCATATCAACTCCAAATGGCAATGCACCATTGATCATTTCATAAGTAATCACAGCTATTGAATATAAATCCGATTTATTAGAACCTCTTTCACCTAAATGATATTCTGGCGCTGTGTAGTTCAACGTGCCTAAAATACTATCATCAGCTTGTTCTATAGGAGTCATTTCAGTAATACCCGCAATTTTTACTGAACCAAAATCGATAATTTTAACCACCCCATTAGCATCAATCATGATATTTTCAGGTTTTAAATCCTGATGTAACATCTCCATACGATGAAAAGCCCGCACACCACTGACAATCTGTTTAACTATTAATCTAATTTCGCGAATATAAGGCTTAGGATGAGACTCCATCCACTGTCTTAATGTTTGCCCTGCAATAAATTCAGTCGTGTAATAAATACAACTCTTCACTCTATCCGAGGCTAAAACTTTAAGCACATGCTTATGCTCAAGCCGTCTTCCTGCCCATTCCTCATGTAAAAAGTGTTCAATATACTGGGTATCGTCTTCATACAAAACCGAGGGCGTTTTTAGAATAACCTGAGTATTAGTTTTAGTATCAAAGGCACGGTAGATTTGCGTACGTTTACTGGCATGTAATTCCTGTTCAATTCTATAACCATCAAGCACCATCCCAACATCTAAAAGCGGTGGAAAAGGTAAGTTAGCATACTGGCGTAATAACTCGTCTTCTTTAGCCAAAGGTATTTCATCCACCCTAAACAACTGACAACTTAAATTATCATCACTTTTATTATCGCTGGCATGTTGAACAATCTGCTTAGCAATATCATCAAAATCTTTTTCTAATTGTAAAAAAGTCTTTAAGGTTTTTTCTGCAATAAAATCATGCACTCCATCAGTGCTCATAAAAAACACATCCCCTTTTTCAAGCGGAAAGCCTTTGTAATCGACTTCAAGCCTTGGTTCTATACCCATAGCACGATTTAAATAACTTTTTTCTTCAGAAATCCAAACCCGATGATCTCGAGTCATTTGTTCTAAGTTACCTCGACGCAAGCGATATATTCGGGAATCACCAATATGAAACATATGTGCAGTGGTTGATTTAAGCACCAATATACTTAAAGTACTGACCATGCCTTTGGTAGATTGATAACGCTGTTGCCCCTGACTATATAACCATGAATTTGTAGCCGATAAGATTTGCTGACCTGCTTTTTTAACAGACCAAGAATCTGGCGTGCTGTAATAATCATTTAAAAACCCAGCAACACAACAATGACTGGCTTCATGCCCGGCATCACTGCCACTCATACCATCTGCAATCGCTACAGAAATCCCTTTATGAGTTAATTGAGCCCCTTTAGGAATTAATGCACCGACGAAATCTTCATTCCTTTCTTTTACGCCTTTAATACTATATGTACCAAGGGTTATTTTAAGTTTAGGTTTTTCCATTTTGATTATTAATTAATTCAGACTGTAGGAGCGCCCACCCTCGGCGCGAATATACTGTGTCATAAATAAGCAGAAACACTTATTCCAATAACACTTTATTTTTGTTGATAGGTTTTATCCAGCTGTTTTGAAATAAGTTTATGTTTATCAGAGGAAATATCTAATTCACTAGCAATATCCACCCATTTAGATAACGCATCAAGCACTTTAACCATTTCATTTTAAGCATCTTTCCAGTATAGGATATTAGCTTGTCTAGCAAATTTTTGTATCGCTTTAATAGATGGTTTTTGCCCATAACCGCCATAAGACATCATATGCTGATTATGAGGACTCGGACTAAAAGTCACATCATTTAACTGATTCGAAGTTAGGAAAATTTATTTTTCTATCTCAACGATTAAAGCAAAAGGCAGCTAAAACTTTACTGATTGGGGTGGGAATTTATAAAGTATCTTTTTTTATCTACATTGCAATATATCTAGTGCCAACGCTTCAGCGCTTTTAATGCCATCAATACTTGCTGATAAAATTCCACCCGCATAACCCGCACCTTCACCGACGGGATACAGGCCAAGGGTATTAATACTCTGAAAATCTTTGCCACGTTTTATACAGATAGGAGAAGAGGTACGGGTTTCTACGCCAGTTAATACGGCATCAGCCATGGCAAAGCCTTTGATTTTTCTGTCAAACACAGGAATGGCTTCACGGATAGCATCTATGGCAAATTTGGGTAAGGCTGTAGATAAGTCACCGATGGTGATTCCTGGTTGATAGGATGGAGTCACTGTTGCCAGTTGTGTTGATGGCTGATCTTTTAAAAAGTCTCCTACTAACTGAACAGGTGCGTTGTAATTTTCTCCGCCTAAAACATAGGCTAAGGATTCTAGTTTGCGTTGTAAATCTATGCCCGCAAAAACATGTTCAGGATAGTCGCGCTCTGGGTCAATACCAACCACAATAGCGGCGTTAGCATTGCGTTCGTTACGTGAATATTGTGACATGCCGTTAGTGACCACAGCATTTTCTTCTGAAGTTGCAGCCACTACTGTACCGCCAGGGCACATGCAAAAACTGTAAACACTACGACCATTTTTACAATGATGCACCAGACTATAATCCGCTGCACCCAGTATTGGGTTGCCTGCTTGCTCACCAAAACGAGCCTGGTCAATCACTGATTGAGGGTGCTCTATACGAAAGCCGATTGAAAAAGGTTTTGGCTCAATATGCACGCCTTGATCAAGTAACATTTGGAAGGTATCACGGGCACTGTGGCCAATGGCCAGGATAATATGTCGGCTGTACAGAGTCTCACCACTGTTTAATGCAACACCAGTGACTTGACCTTGTCCATCACTGGTCTCATCGCGGAGTAATTTTTCGACTTTTTGTTCAAAGCGGATTTCCCCTCCAAGACTGACAATTTCAGCACGCATGCTTTCAACCATTTTGACCAGTTTAAAGGTGCCTATATGAGGTTTGTTCACCATTAAAATTTCTTCTGGAGCACCCGCTTTAACAAATTCAGCTAAAACCTTACGACTTAAATGTCGTTTGTCTTTAACTTGACTATAAAGTTTGCCATCTGAGAAAGTGCCTGCACCACCTTCACCAAACTGTACGTTAGACTCTGTATTGAGCTTACGATCTCGCCAAAGCCCCCAAGTGTCTTTAGTCCGCTGTCTAACTTCTTTTCCGCGCTCTAGCACGATGGGTTTGAGTCCCATTTGTGCTAAAACTAAAGCTGCCATGATACCGCCAGGGCCAAATCCTATAATAATCGGACGTTGTCGATTTAGGTTGGGGAAACCAGCAGGTGCACGAGCAACAAATTTATAGGTTGTGTCAGGGGACAGTTTAACAGTGAGCTGTTCTGAAAATTTATCTAATACATCTTTTTCTGTTGCTTCGGTAAGCGTCACATCGATTTGATAGATGAGAAGAATGTTAGTTTTTTTACGTGCATCAAAGCTACGTTTAAAGATATTGAAATTGAGCAGGTCTTTAGCTGAAATTTGTAGTTTATCGATAATGGCGGTTGGTAAATCATCATCAGTGTGATTTAAAGGTAACTTTAATTCATTAATTCGTAACATATGATTATGCTTGATTGGAGAAGCAGGGGGTTTTAGTTGCCATATTTTAGCATGTTAGCGGGCTAGTTTTTGTCTGAGAAAAGAACTTAGGGAGTCAGTAATAAATAATGTACCTAGATCTCGTAGGATTTTTATTTCTCCTTGGTTGTTCTCAAGAGAAGCATAGTTACTCTATGTGCCGATTGAGAAGAGCCAAGGAGGGATAAAAAGACAAGAGAGCTGGGTATATTATTTGTTACTGCCTCCCTTAGTCATCCTTGCTGAACGCAGCTGCGTCCTCATCGGTTCCCACGGAGTCCGTGAGAACCAGAGATCAGTCAATTTTACTTAACCTCAATCATTTCTACTGTTCCATCTTCTAACACTTCAACCATATGTCCTGCTGGTTCATTTAAAAAGATAATCACCATTAAAAACACAAAAGCTGCTGTTCCAGCAATTGTCATAAAGAATAGATCGGTTGAAACAAATGAAAATACAGTTAGGAATGCGAGTCCACCGACATTACCAAAAGCGCCGACCATGCCTGCAAATTGACCTGTCATTCTTCTTTGAACTAATGGCACCATGGCATAGACTGCTCCTGATCCTGCTTTAGAAAATATACCCGCTAGAATAGTCGTCCCAACAACCATCCATAAAGCCCAATCAGTTGTTACCATACTGAGTAAAAAGAAACTAAATGTTGCACCACTGGTTGCAATGCCCAAAGTAAGTTTACGGCCAATTTTATCACTTAACCATCCGCCTGCCGGTCTTGCAAATAAGTTAATGACTGGGTAAATACCCGCTAAGATACCCGCCAAAATAGGTTCTACATTAAAAGTATCGACATAATATAGAGGTAACATGGAAACAACGGCTAGTTCTGCACCGAAAGTTAACATGTAAGCTAAATCTAAAATCGCTATTTGCTTAAATGCATAACGTTGATTTTTAGGTACTTCTGTTTTAAAAATTGATTTGTTAACTTGAATGATTCTCCATACTTGAAAAATATATAAAGCAGCCAATGTTGCATAGATACCGTAAGCAACTATTTCATCAATCCAGTTCATTTTTGCTGATAATTTCCATGTTAATACTGCCAAAGCAATATACATAGGTATGTTCATAATGATATACAGTAATAAATCCCCTTTACTGGTGACTTCTAGTGCTCCCATTTTTTTAGGCTTAAAGTAAGTTGAGCCTTTAGGTGTATTTGATACACTAAAGTAATAAATCACACCGTAAACCATAGCAACGACACCTGTAATACCAATCGCATAACGCCAGCCATTTTCTGCACCAAAATAAAGAGCGACTGAAGGTAAAATAAGCGCTGCACCTGCCGCACCAAAGTTACCCCAGCCACCATATATACCTTGAGCAATACCTATTTGTCTTGCGGGGAACCATTCAGAAATCATCCGAATGCCGACCACAAAGCCTGCACCCACAAATCCAGATAGAAAACGTACGATAGCTAATTGCTGATAAGTTTGAGAAAATGAAAAACCTATACTAATTAGGCCACCTAAAATAAGAATGGAAGAAAACAATTGTTTAGGGCCGTATTTATCAACCAACATGCCGACTACTATTCGTGCTGGAATAGTGAGAGAAATATTTAATATTAAGAGTATTTTGACTTCTTGATCTGACAAATGCATGGCATCGCGAATTACCATCATCAATGGTGCATGCGCAAACCAGACCATAAAACTTAAGAAAAATGCAAACCAGGTAAGGTGCAAGGTTTTGATTTCTGGTTTACTCAATGCTAATAAATTGAATTTATTAGAAGACATGGTAGTTCCTTATGAAAAAAATAATTACTACTATTTCTAGCATTAAACATGCCACCCCATTTAAACCTGCTTATTACCCCTATTCGTTTTCTTAATCTAACATGCTACGAACAAACTACAGCTTGTAGTTAACATAGGTTCATAATTTTTTCAGCATGGAAGTAAGGCTTTAAAGACTGTGAAAGTATTAGCTTTAAGCTCCCCCTTCTTTGAAAAATAGGGGCTGGGGAAGGATTTAATTAAAAATATTTAATTTAATATCAATGAGTTATAGTTTTATAAAATCCCCTTTTTTCCAAAAGGAGAGGTCAAAAAAAGAATATTTTCACAGCGTCTTTAGCCTCGCTTCCAAAAGATAATCTTTAGTTAATTAATAACCGTATAATCTAATAGCTACAGGCCAATATTTCCTTATCAAGGATATTATCTGAATCGGACATAGGCAATGACCCACACACAAAATCACCACATTGGTGCAATAATATCTTCCTAAGCAGGAAAATCATCCACCATAATAGCCAGATTTCTTGTTCTGTCAGCCTCTTTAATTAAAGCCATTTCTTCAGCATTGATAATATTTGTTTCAAGCGCTTGTTTTAACACAGCCTCTCCCTGCCCTTTTAGTAATAGTTTATTTTTTTGCGCATGATGAATTTTCTGCTCAACAGGTAAAGCGGCCATTACTGCTTTAAAAGCACACTCGATTCGACCTGTTGCATCATTTTCTATTTCATTAATATAGATACCTTGGGTTAGTCTGTTTCGTACTTCTGAATCATTTAACAAAATAGTGGAAAGTTGATGCGTTAATTTATCTGCTGGAGGGGAAAATGATTTACCTAAGGGAAAAACAACCATTTTAATTCCAAAGATAATAGCTCTATAAGGCAATAATTGAAAAAGCACAAGCAATGCCTGTTGAGCTTTATATAGGGTTTGTTGACAAGCCCAATGTACTAAGGGTAAATCATCTTTAGGACATCCCTGATCCTGATAAAATTTTAAAACAGTTGAGCAAAGATATAAAT
>CAZMQH010000114.1:0-7375 GCA_964568245.1 uncultured Methylomarinum sp. | reverse complement strand
TTCTTACCAAATAAATGACGCAGGCGCGTCACATCTGAATTCCCACGCAGCGCGTGGGAACAAGCACTTCACAAAAGCAACAATTAAAAACTGGAACATTGAGTTTAAATAAACTAGGTTTTCTTTTTACTAAAAAAACCTTTTAATTTACCCTGCAATGAATCCATTTTATCAGCGACTTCAGCTAATTTTTCTGAAAAACTACTCTCTTCATCATCTAAAAGCTCAATCTTTGAGACCTTTTTAACGTCTGCCTTTATAACTTCTTTAACTGCAACCATTGGTTCAACATCCTTTACAGCTATCATAGGGTCTGGGGCAACCACAGCAGGCTGAATTTCTTCAGTCATATTAACTTTCGGGTTTTCTACTTCTTCATTATCAATTTGAGGTTTAGCATCCTCCTCTAAGGCCTTATCCATTGAAGAAAACCAACCTAAAACTTTATCCGCTATTCCTTGCTTTTCACTCTTAGTATTAGCTGAAACAACAAGATTAACAGGCTCAGCTTTAACCGTTACTTTTTTCTTTTCTAATGCTAACTTTTCTTTTTCAGCTTGTTTTTTCTTTGCATATTGACGCTGTGCCGTCTCAATATTTTGAGTGCTACTTAGCTCAGATATCTGCCCTTCTAACTCGAGAACTCGATCAATTTGAGATTTAGTCGATTGCTCTTGCTTATCAACTTTTATAAGCAATTCATCTTTAACAGTCAGCTCTGTATCCAATTGTGATTTAACAGTCGTTAATTCCATTGCCGCTTCAGTCAATTTAAGTTCTAAGCCCTGAACCTGACCTTTTACCTCGACAAACTGAGCGATATTATCCTTCTGCTCATTCAATTCATTTTGTAACTGTTCTGATAATTGATTTTTTTCAATGAACTTTGAATTCAGCTCATTAATCTCAAGTTGTTTTTCTTTCACCGATTTCAGAAACAATTCATCCTTCTCAGCTATAGCAGTAAAGTGACTGTCTTTTTGTTGTTTTAATTCATCAGTCTTTGCCTGCAAATTAGTTGCAGCATCCTCTAGCTGCAGTTGCAAGTTTGTAATCTGTGTCGCATCCTCGGCTTTATTTTTCACCAACGCATCATTAGAAGTTTTAGCTTCATCTAAAAGCTGTCTGTTTTGCAGAAGCTGTTGTTGTAACTTTTTAATTTTTCCACTTTTTAAAATAGCTAAAATGAATGTACCTATAAAAAAAGCGGTTACCGCCAAAACAACACTATATCGAGTATTTGCAATCGCTGTCTGCTGCCAATCAACCCAGTAAAAGGCCATTAATTCTATGTACTTATCCATTTAAATCCTCAAACCACTTTAATAAAGGTATAAATTTACCAGATTTACTGCTTTTACAGAAATATAATTTAACCTAATATTGCTAATACACAACTTTTAAACAAGCTTGTTCTTCAAATAGTTTAAAATAACGACTACTTTCTCTTATTTGGTTTTTGCACCTTATGTCAACACAACTTGCATCATTCTTTTCTATCACAGCATGGAAGCAACGTTTGGTATTTTGGGGTGGCGCCATTTTTGTTGGACTTTTAATTGTTGCAATGACATTACTTAGTGAGTGGGCAGGAGAAACCTATCGATTTATATCTAAACAATATTTTTGGTTCAATTTTATTGTTGCCCCTCTTGGCCTTAGCTTTACCGCATGGCTTACTTTTCGTTTTTTCCCTGGCTCAGAACGAAGCGGAATCCCCCAAGTTAAAACAGCTTTAGAAATCACAGGAAATTTAGAGGATCGAAACAGACTTATTTCCTTAAGAATTGCATTGGGGAAAATGTTATTGCCTATTATGGGCTTATTATCAGGCGCATCAGTGGGTTTTGGCGGACCTGCAGTTCATGTTGGTGCCTCATTAATGGCCTCCTTAGGAAAGGCCGTGAAATTTCCCCCACACTATATGGAAAGAGGACTTATTCTTGCGGGCAGTGCCGCAGGATTTGCCGCTATGTTTAGCGCGCCCTTGGCTGGAATTATTTTTGCAATAGAAGAAATGGGACGCGCTTTAGAAGAAAAAATTAGTAGCTTAGTTTTAACGGCCATTATTTTTTCTGGGGTGACTGCCTATGCCTTATTAAATAATTACATTTTTTTCAATGATAAGCTTTTCATTATGCCTTGGGGAATAAACTGGCTGGCTATACCTATCTGTGGCATTGCTGGTGGTTTTTTTGGTGGAGTATTTAGCAAAATCATTATTCGAGGAGGGCGGTTTTTAAAGAAAACAGGAATTTCAATCGTTATCATAGCGTTTGCATCCGGCGGTGCTATTGCTATTTTAGGCTTCTATTCAAACGGAGATTCATTTGGCACTGGCTATTCACAAGCAAAAGCAATAATCATGAATACTGAAACCATGGACCCCTGGTTCCCCCTTTATAAAATGCTAGCCTCTTGTGCAACTTTTTTTAGCGGCATTCCTAGTGGGATTTTTGTTCCCTCCATCGCCACAGGTGCAGGCTTGGGAGTAAACTTAGCCCATTGGTTCCCTGTTGCCCCTGCACCAGCCATGATTTTGTTAACCATGACAGCTTATTTTTCAGGTATGTTGCAATCCCCTCTAACCTCTTTTGTTATTGTGATGGAAATGACAGGAAGCCATGAAATTCTAATCCCCTTAATGGCAACCGCTTTTTTTGCAACAGGAACCTCTAAATTAATTAACCCTACCCCTTTATATAGAGCGCTTTGTAATTCATATATCCCTTCAAAAAACTAGAAGAAACAGCTAAAAATGAAAACTAGCCTTAGTTTAATTAGTCTATTACTTATTGTATTTGGCTTACTTGCCTCTAATTTATTCAAAACAGATTCACCCGCACCTCATGTAACTTTCAGCACAATTTCAGGGAAAAAAATCAAGTTATCCTCGTTAAAAGGTAAGCCTGCTATTGTGACTTTTTGGGCAACTGATTGCGCCAGTTGCATTGAAGAAATCCCCCACCTAATCGACATCTACAAAGAATTCCATCCCAAAGGTTTAGAAATCATTGCAGTGGCAATGTATTACGACCCCCCGAATCATGTAGTCAACATGTCCAAAGCAAAGCAAATACCTTATGAAGTAGCACTGGATTTAAAGGCCGAACATGCCGTTGCCTTTGGGCAGGTAGAATTAACACCCACCACTTTTTTAATATCTCCCGCAGGTGATATTGTTATGCAAACAACAGGCTTATTTAACATGGCCGATATGCGACACAAAATACAACAATTAATAACAGGATAAAACCATGCTCTGGCTAAAAGCATTACATATTATTTTTATGGTGACTTGGTTTGCAGGGTTATTTTATTTACCACGACTGTTTGTTTATCACGCCATGAGTGACGACGAAATAAGTAATGAACGCTTCAAAATCATGGAACGTAAACTATTCTTTGGCATTATGATGCCAGGCATGGTTATTACCTTTATTTTTGGTATTTGGATGCTAACAGATTATGCTTGGGAGCTTTATTCAGCAACGGGATGGTTACATACCAAATTAACATTACTGGCACTACTCGTTGTCTATCATGGCTTTTGTTGGAAATGGTTACTCGACTTTAAACATGATAGAAACCAGCGTTCTCATGTGTTTTATCGCTGGATGAATGAAGTCCCTGTTTTGTTTTTAATTGGCATCATTATATTGGCCGTTGTTAAGCCTTTTTAAGAAAGCTGTAGTACAACATAGTGAAACCTGACAATTATCAGACTGTGCCCGCATGCGATCTGGCTTAAGGGAGTCAGTAATAAATAATGTACCTAGATCTCGTAGGATTTTTATTTCTCCTTGGTTGTTCTCAAGAGAAGCATAGTTACTCTATGTGCCGATTGAGAAGAGCCAAGGAGGGATAAAAAGACAAGAGAGCTGGGTATATTATTTGTTACTGCCTCCCTTAAGCGTTATTTCGAGTTTTATAATCAAGAGCGCCTGCATCAAAGCCTAGATTATCAAACACCAAATGAGGTACATTCTTTATGAGAATATTAGATATTTCTGCTTATTATTTGGAGAAAATGGTCTTGACAATGGGCTCCACTTTAGCCATCACCTAAGAGCATCCGCCCTCGGCGCGATGGGTCATTAATTTTTTTTAGAGAAAAGAGCGTGGTTTTATTCGCGCCGAGAGCGGACGTTCCAACAAAGTACAGTTATTCAGTTGAAACAAGAAAAGCATCCGTATAAATATCAGCAATAGAAACACCTTTCAGGAAAACTTGAGTTTTCATTTGACTGATCATATCGGGATGACCACAAAGAAAAACCCGCCAGCCTTTCAGATCTGAAATTGCATTCAAAGCAACAGTATTAACTCTACCTGATGAAAATCCTTCAGGAACATGCCCCCCTGAAATACAAGGAGTATAAGAAAAGTTTTTATGTTTTTCAGCTAATGCTCGCATTTCATCAATTCGATATAAATCTTCTTTTTCACTACTGCCATGAAATAAATGAATAGAGCCGGAATGGCCATGGGACAGCGCATCAGCCAAGATACCAACCAAAGGAGCTAAACCACTACCTGTACCTACCAACATAATCCCGTCTTCTTTTCGTTCGGGAATATAAAAACAATGTCCCTTGGGTTCCGATACGGCTAAGGTATCACCCACTTTAATTTCATCATGTACCCACTGGCTAAATTTTCCACTAGGCAATCGACGTATATGGAGCTCCAAAGTCTTAGATTCCTGAGGCGTATTAGCAATAGAATAACTCCGTGTTAAACCATCTTCTCGCCGCAAATTAACAAATTGTCCTGCTCGGTATTCAAGAATATCTCGACATTCAATAATCAATAAAATGGTGTTTCTATTTAACATTTCATTAACAATAACCGTCCCTTCAGAAAATAATTCTGATTGATCTGGTAATCGTATGGTCATATCCCGCTCAGGAATACAGAGACAGGAAAGAAAATAATTTTGATGTTTTAAGGTATCTTTTAAATCACGTTGTGATTTTTCAGGTGGTGCCCCATCAGTACAACGTGCAATACAACTTTGACAGGTGCCTTTCTTACAAGCATAAGAAATATTAACTTCCTGTCTTAATAGAGCATCCAGAACAGTTTCCTCAGCTTCACAGGTATAAGCATTCTCACCAACTTTTAATGTTGTCATAGTCGTTTCTGTTCTAAATAGTCAGATATAAGTAGACATAAAAAAAGAGAAAACAAAATAGTTTTCTCTTTTCATATTTTGTAAAAAATATTATATATTACTTACCTAATACATCAGTTCTTGTACTTTCTGCGATAGCTGCTGCTTCACCAATCAAATCTGCAGGTACATTAAGTTCAGTTAAACTAGCGCCTAAATGCTCCATCACAGCATCAAAATGAGAATCATCTAACCCCATTTTCACTAAATGAACATGAGCCTTTCTCATATCTTCCCCTGTATAAGTATTGGGTCCACCAAAAGCCATGGTAAAAAAAGCTTTTTGTTTAATAATTTGTTTTTCCATATCAATCTTATCGAAAAAACGGTTAATTCTATGATCTGCAAGAACTTTTCGGTAAAACAATTCAACAGCTGCGTTGACAGCCGCTTCACCACCAATACGATCAAATAAAGACTCACTCATTTTACCACTCCTCATTATTGTTTATTTATACAGCCACATACTATGTACTGAAATCTGAGGATAACAAACCCTACGACCTTTTACAACTTTTATATGTTATAACTTTTAAATGTGAAATGGGGTTCATTATTTGTTATGCTGATCCTTAATATACAGAGTTAGATTAATATTATTTATGACAAGCAACGTGAGTCCCCGTCAACGCCAAATCCTTGATTTATGCCTCAAAAATAGAGCAGGGTTGAGTATTGATGAAATTGCTACTGCTCTAAATATTTCACGCAATGCTGTTCAACAACACCTTCCATCACTGGAGAAAGACGGCTATATAAAAATAGGCGATCTCAAAAAAACAGCGGGCAGACCTGTTCGCACCTTTATATTGACAGAAATCGGAGTAAATTTTTTCCCAAAAAAATATGCTTGGTTTGCAGAGCTAATCCTGAGTGACTTAAAAAAAGAAATGGGGAAAGATGCATTCAAAGCTTACCTGCAAAAACTTGGCGACTCACTTGCCCAAAGCTTATTACCAAGGTTTGAAGGAAAAAATTCAGAAGAACGTATTGTTGAACTATCAACTATTATGGAAGAACTTGGATTTCAAGTATCTGCAAGTAATAAAAATACAGCTGAACATAGTTATATACAAGCTTGTAACTGTATTTATCATGATATAGCTCAACAGCACAGTGAAGTTTGTGAATTAGATAAAACTTTAATCTCCACTCTATTAGACAAAGACATTGAACTTGTTGAGTGCATGGCAAAAGGTGGGCATACCTGTTGCTTTAAAATACAAAACGACAGGGGTAAAAGTTAAATAATGACTTAGTTTGACAGCTAATCATGTTCAGTTTCATCTGGATTAACAATAGGTAGAGACAAGTCATGCCTTGTCTCTACCACCCAAAGGGATTATCCCGTCAGAACTTAGAAGGCGATTAAAGTTACATCCATACTCAGTAATTACCCTTTCTAAAGTATATGTTTTCGGTTTTCTGGGTCATCAACCAAAACTCGTCCGGTTTTTATAGTATTAAACATATGCTCAAATACTTTACCTATTTCATCTTCCTCATCATTTAGAAAATAAGCATGTCCCTTGGGGAAATCATATTTATTATTAAAGTTATCACAATCAATCGCATAAACATTAGATTGAACTTTATCCATATTTTCTGGGCCTGTATGTCCTAACCTTCGTGAAGCAACTTTGTTCCTTAGATTAGATATTTTACTAGATCTAAGCGCTAGATCATCAGATGCATAATAAACAGATACATTGCGAGATGACTGACTAATCAAACGGCCCTCCTCACCTTCTTCAAGTGCCTCATTAACTATATCTGCCGCCATTAAAATGGTGTTTCTAAATAATAAAGGTACACCATTAGCTAAATCATATTTATTCCACATGGAAAGCGTTTCTCTAAAAACTCGATTTCCCATTGAATGTGCAAGAATATTAATACGCTTCAAACAAGGTGCATCTTCTGGAGCTTGGTCTCGCCAAGCCATAAATTTCTGCAAAACTCGGGCCAATGAAAATGCACTATTATCCGCTGATTTTTGATCATCCCAGTAATCTTTGATAATGCCAAAATCATTATCACATGGCCATATAATAGGAACGACTAGAATCAGCTTGGGTTGTTTTTTATCAAAATATTCCTGCAGCTGGGCAACTCGAGGAAAAATATCAGGTTCCGGTAAATTAGAGAAGCCATGAATATAAAATAACAGCTGTTCTGCATTACATTCTCTAAGCCTAG
>CAZMQH010000113.1:0-7383 GCA_964568245.1 uncultured Methylomarinum sp. | reverse complement strand
TTACTCATAACATCTAACTCTCCGGCTGGATTCATTAGATACTGAGTCATGAAAACCACTAAAATAGCGCGCATTCCATAATAACTAAAGCGTTCGGCAGCTTCATTAGCAACAATAAAAGGTATACCAGAAGGTATTGTTGAGCTTGGAATGGGGGCCGTTTTATATTTAGTCTTCATTGCTTATTTACAAAATTGTGTAGAATTAAATAAAATACTGAACTTTACACTAGGAGACTGTCCGAGAACAGGGAACCTGCTCGGCAATTGTTCCAGCATTGCTCGTTAGATGGTCTAGAATTTTAAGTCATCATTAATTTAAGAATATAAAAACCAATTATGCCAGAGATAAGTCATTCCCAAACAGCTTTTCAGCAACTTAAGACCTATATAAGTGAACAGATTATCGGCCAAGATGTTTTAGTCGAAAGAATGTTAATTGCCTTGCTTGCAGATGGACATATATTAGTTGAAGGTGCGCCTGGTCTTGCAAAAACCCGAGCGATTAATGTTTTGAGTAAAGGTATAGAAGCTGATTTTCATCGCGTTCAATTTACCCCCGACTTATTACCCGCTGATTTAACTGGGACAGAAATTTATCGGCCGCAACAAGGTACGTTTGAATTTCAAAAAGGGCCTTTATTTCATAACTTAGTGTTAGCCGATGAAATTAACCGCTCGCCCGCTAAAGTGCAAGCTGCATTATTAGAAGCGATGGCGGAAAGACAAATTACCGTGGGCAGTACCACCTACCCATTACCAAAATTATTTATGGTAATGGCCACGCAAAATCCAATTGAACAGGAAGGAACCTATCCTTTACCCGAAGCCCAGTTGGATCGGTTTTTATTACATGTGTCGATTGATTATCCAGAAGCTGAGCATGAAAAAGCTATTTTGCATTTGGCCCGTCGGGAAGCAAGAGGTGATTTCCAGCAAAAAACAGACTTTCAAGCCATCAGCCAGCAATCGGTATTAACCGCACGCGATGAAGTATTAGATATTCATATGGCGAAGAGTTTAGAAGAATATTTATTACAAATAATTCTCGCCACTCGTAACCCAGAGGCGTATGGAGAAGATTTGGCTGGCTGGTTGCAATATGGTGCAAGCCCTAGAGCAAGTATAGCTTTAGATCGTTGTGCAAGAGCTAAAGCGTGGTTACAACAACGTGACTTTGTTGGACCAGAAGATATTCAAGACATGGCTTTTGATGTCTTACGTCATCGTTTGATTTTATCTTATGAAGCTGAGGCCGAAGGTATTACGACTGACCACTTTATTGAACAATTAATCTCTAGAATTGCTGTGCCATAAATGAGTACACCGCAAAGTAGCTTAGTTTCCATTCAACTAAAAACCTTAGTTAATTTAGCTAAGCCGGCATCATTACTTAAATTACATCATTCGGCGATTCGCTCAACCCAAAGCGGTGGCTATATTTCGCGCTTTAAAGGCCGAGGCATGGAATTTGATGAGGCTAGACTGTATCAACCAGGCGATGATATTCGCAGTATTGACTGGCGCGTAACGGCGCGTACAGGGAAAACATATACAAAGGTGTTTCGTGAAGAACGTGAGCGCCCTGTGTTTATTTCTGTTGATAATCGTCCTGCCATGCATTTTGCTACCCGTGGGGTTTTTAAATCAGTACAGGCGGCAAAAGTGGCTGCTTTATTAGCATGGGCAGCGCAACATAAAGGCGACCGTATTGGTGGGCAAGTTTATACAGATTTAATTTGTCAGGAAATTAAGCCACAAAATGGAAAGCATGCAGTATTACGCTTTTTTAATGCGCTAACTCATTCTCTATCAGCGGTGACTCAAGAGGTTACTTTAGAACTCACTTTGTCTCGATTAATTCAACATGCCCGTCCAGGCAGCTTGGTTTATATCATCAGTGATTTTAGAGGCATAAATCAAAAAGCAGAAAACCATTTAGCTAAATTATCAAAGCATTGTGATGTGGTATTGATTCATATTTATGATGAATTAGAAAGTCATTTGCCAGCGAAAGGCCGTTACCGATTTACTGATGAGCAACGTGATGTGGTGATTGATACAGGGGATAGTCAACGATTGTTGAGTTATCAGCAACAGTATCAACAACGCTTAGAATATTTACAGCTTACGGCTAAAAAACTAGGGCTACTATTTTTTCAATGCAGTACCACTGACGATCCTATTGAGGTATTACGCTAATGGGAGCAAAACAATTACCCCTTAGAGATATTCATTTGCCGGATGCAATAGGCTGGTGGCCGCCTGCACTGGGTTGGTGGGCTTTGCTGATGTTAATTCCTTTATTTTGCTGGTTGGTTTATTGGCTATATAAGCGCATCACCCGAAAAACAGCAGTCAAAACTGCTAAAAAGTTATTGCTGAAATTAAAACAAGACTCCGATTTAGAGGATATAGATAAACTTATTGCGCTATCTCAATTAATTCGTCGTGTGGCAATTAGCCAATCACCTAGAGCTGAATCAGCAAGTCTAACAGGAGAGGTTTGGTTGAACTATTTAGATGAATCGGTGCAAGGAACGCCCTTTAGCCAAGGGGATGGAAATATATTGGCTGATGTGCATTACCAAAAAAACTTGCCAGCAGAGGTGGATATTTCCACAACCATGGCATTATGTGAAACCTGGCTAAAAGCTCAAAAATGACAACTCTATACAGTATAGGAGCGTCCGCCCTCGGCGCGAATTATATAAACTGTGTCTGTACAGAAAAGAGCCTGATTATAATCGCGCCGAGGGCGGACGCTCCTACCAGTATACTAAATAGATATAGAAAATGATTCATTTTGAATGGCCTTTATTAATATTGGCACTCCCCCTTCCTTTATTAATTCGCTGGCTATTACCAACGGAATTACCTGTTGAACAAGCCGCGTTAAAAGTCCCTTTTTTAGAAGACTTTGGTGGCGGTGAAACTAAAGTTGTCACCCAAAATAAACAATGGCCATTATTGCTAGCGTCATTGGCCTGGTTTCTTTTAGTTGTCGCCTGTATGCGGCCTCAATGGATGGGTGAACCGATAGAACAAGCCGTTAGTGGGCGTGATTTAATGTTAGCCGTTGATTTATCTGGCAGTATGGAAGTGGAAGATTTTATTATTGAAGGCCGACGGGTTGATAGATTAACCGCTACAAAAAATGTAGCTAGTGAATTTATTCGCCGTCGTGTAGGGGATAGGATTGGACTGATTCTATTCGGCACGCACGCTTATTTACAAACACCTCTAACTTTTGATAGATCTACCGTTATTACTTTATTAAATGAGTCATTTTTAGGTTTAGCTGGAGATAATACTGCGATTGGTGATGCGATTGGTTTAGCTGTTAAACGTTTAAGAAAACAAAAAACAGAAAGTCGAGTGTTAATTTTATTAACAGATGGGGCAAATACTGCCGGGGAAGTTAAACCATTAAAAGCGGCTGAATTGGCTGCTAAGTATCAATTAAAAATATACACCATCGGTATCGGTGCAGATGAAATGATTGTCCGCAGTTTTTTTGGCTCCCGAAAAGTAAACCCCTCCAGAGATTTGGATGAGACAACTTTAAAAGCCATTGCCGATAAAACAGGCGGGCGTTATTTTAGAGCCAGAAACACCGAAGAATTAAATGAAATTTATCAATTACTGGATGAATTAGAACCGGTCGAAAAAGATAAGCAATATTTTAGGCCTATTACCGAACTTTATCACTGGCCATTAGCTATTGCTTTGTTGTTGGCTGGATTGATCAGTATCAGCAGAATGAACTGGAAAGGGTTAGAGAGATAGTTATGGAGAGTTTAAACTTGGCTGAATTCCATTTTATTAGACCTTATTGGTTATTGGCATTAATTCCAGCTATTGCTATGACTATTTTTTTATTAAAAAATAAACTTAATCAAGGTAACTGGTCTACGGTGTGTGATGCAGAATTATTGCCGTTTATTTTACAACAAAAGCCTGTCACCCAAAGTCGCTGGACTTTATCGCTGGGGTCTATTGCCAGCCTATTAGTTATTATTGCAATAGCAGGGCCTACATGGGAAAGATTGCCATCCCCTGTATTTAGAAATGATGCGGCTTTAGTGATAGCATTAGATTTGTCAAAATCAATGGATGCAACTGATATTAAACCCAGTCGATTAAGCCGAGCGCGATTCAAAATTGCTGATATTTTAAAGCAACGCAAAGATGGACAAACGGCATTGGTAGTTTATGCGGGAGATGCTTTTACGGTCACGCCCTTAACAGAAGATACTGAAACAATTATCAGTCAGCTTTCGGCATTAACCACCGCTATTATGCCCAGCCCTGGCAGTAACACCTCCTTGGCTTTAGAGAAGTCAGTCGAATTATTAAAACAATCGGGTTTGCAATCAGGTGATATTTTATTGGTGACAGATGAAGTTAATTACGACCAAGCCATTGATGCGGTTGAATCCTTAAACGCTTATCATTTATCTATTCTCGGGGTAGGCACAACAGCAGGTGCACCGATAAAAATAGCCAGTGGTGGTTTCTTAAAAGACCGACAGGGTAATATTGTTTTGGCTAAACTTAATAGCCATGAGCTTTCTCAGTTATCCAACAAAGGTGGTGGAATATATATTACCTTGACAGATGATGATAGTGATATAGACAGATTAGTTAAGCAATTCGATAGGCCCACAGAGAAACAAGGCAGTGTAGATAATAATTTATTAATTGAGCAGTGGGATGAAAAAGGTCCTTGGCTATTATTATTGGCATTACCTCTAGTTGCCTTACAGTTTAGAAAAGGGTTGTTATCTTTAGCTTTTATTTGTTTATTGCCTTTTCCAGAAGCTAGTTATGCACTGGAATGGAAAGATTTATGGCAAACGCAAGATCAACAAGCACAGCAAGCATTCCAACAAAAAAACTTTCAACAAGCGGCTGAACAATTTGAGAATGAGCAATGGAAAGCTGCTTCGCAATATAAAGCAGGGCAGTTTAAGCAAACAGTTGAAGCTCTAAATCAAGATCAATCTGCGATGGGACTGTATAACAAAGGGAATGCATTGGCACAAACAGGAAAATCGGCTGAAGCATTGGAAGCGTATAAAAAATCTTTAGAAATCAATCCTGCAAATGAGGATGCAAAATACAATAAAGATCTTGTTGAAAAAGAGCTGGAAAAACAAAAGCAGTCTGAAAAAGATCAGCAACAAGGGGATGATAAAGAAAAGTCTGAAGATCAAGACGGTGAGCAGCAAGATAAAGATCAGCAAGGTGAGCCATCAGATGAGTCGGGTGAGCAGGATAAACAACAAGAGTCGGAACAAGATTCAGATTCTAAACAGTCTGAAGAGGAAAAACAGCAGCAGGCTGAGTCCGATCAGTCAAAGCAAACTGATGAAGAGACAGAAGAACAAGAAGCGCCGCAAGCGGCTGAATCTGAAGAATATGATGAATCAAAGCAAGCCCATGAACAATGGCTTAACCGCATTCCTGATGACCCCGCAGGTTTATTAAAACGTAAATTTAAATATCAATATGGACAACGTGGCCGAAAGTCTACCAGTGGCCAAGCTTGGTAATGAAAACAAAAATGACCATGACGATCATGGTTAAAACTAATATTTTAAGGCTCACTTAAATCGACTACGATGATAGATACAACAAGAAAACTTCCATTTATATCTTTGTTTATATTTCTAATAAGCAGTCAAGTTGCTTTAGCAACTGAAATTAAAGCAACATTAGATAGAAACCCAGTGAGTGCTAATGAGTCGGTGCAGCTGACTTTGACCGCAACCGCTTCTCCCGATGATGATCCTGATTTTTCTGTACTAAAACAAGATTTTGAAATTTTAAATCAAAGCCAGAGTAGTAAATCATCTTGGGTTAATGGTAAATCCAGTAAAAGTATGCAATGGATATTAAATATTATGCCGAAAAAGCAAGGTAATTTAATCATCCCCTCTGTGTCATTTGGTGATGATAGCAGCCAAGCTATTCCATTAAAAGTGTTACAAGGTTTGCCTGCCAATAGCGATCAAAATGCTGATTTATTTATTGAGGTTGAGGTATCAACTCATACACCTTATATTCAGCAACAAGTGCTTTATACTTTGCGTCTATATAGCAAAGTACAGTTATCTCAGGCAAGATTAAGTGAACTTGAGATTGCTGATGCATTAGTGGAAAAACTGGGTGAAGTTAAGAAATATAATACTAATCGCAATGGGATTGAATATACCGTTAATGAACTTAATTATGCGGTTTTTCCTCAAAAAAGTGGGGTGATAAAAATTGCACCAATGGTATTAAGTGCTGATGTAGTCACCCGCTCTCGGCAACGGTTTAATGGTTTTTTTAACCAGCAAATGAGTACGACTAAGCGAGTCTTATCAAATGCGATCACCCTAAATGTAAAAGCTGTACCTGAAACCTTTAAAGGAAAGCACTGGATTCCCGCCAGCCAATTAGTGCTTGAAGAAAAATGGTCGGGTGATGTTGAGCAAATGAAAGTAGGGGAGCCGTTAACCCGAACATTAACACTATTAACGGTAGGTAATACGGTTGCACAGTTACCTGCATTACACCATGAAAATGATATTACCGAATTAAAAACCTATCCAGACCAGCCAGTTTTAAAACAACAAAAAAGGAATGAAGGTCTTATTTCCTTTAGAGAAGAAAAGATAGCCTATATTCCGTCAAAAGCAGGCAGGTACATACTGCCTGCAATAGAAGTCTCTTGGTTTAATACCCAAACTCAAACCATGGAAATCGCGCGTATTGAAGAACGAACCGTTATTGCTATTGGTTCTGCTGCGGCTCAAACAAACGCAGTTAATGCTACTGAGCCTGAATCAATACCTATCTTGAATGAGAACAACTCGGCTCCAGCGATTACGCAAACAGTAGAAAATCCATTTTGGATGTGGCTGTCTGTTGTTTTAACTTGTGGCTGGTTAATAACAATTTTATTGGTATTAATAAAGCGTAAGCCTAAAGCAACTGAAACAGTCGTCAGTAGCAAAGAGATTAAGCTTAAACAAACGATTAAAGCGTTAAAAAAAGCATGTATTGATAATAATGCTTTAGCGGCTAAAAATGCATTATTAGCATGGGGGAAGCAAGCCTACGGTAGTGAAACAATCTCAGCTATTGCACCGCATTGTGAAGCACGTTTAAGAGATGAAATTAATCTATTAAACCAGTTTTTATATGCTAATCATACGGAGCCTTGGTTAGGCAAAAAACTATTTCAAACCTTTACTGAAAATAAGGCGCGTAAAAGTATAGATAATAATGCTGGGGATGAGTTAGAGCCTCTTTATAAGGTATAGACTATTTTTATAGCTAATACTCAATGTTCCAGTTTTTAATTGTTGCTTTTGTGAAATGCTAGTTCCCA
>CAZMQH010000112.1:0-7400 GCA_964568245.1 uncultured Methylomarinum sp. | reverse complement strand
CATGAAGAACATGAAGAACATGAAGAACATGAAGAACATGAAGAACCTGAGTTAAAATTTTCATCAGCAGAGTTAGCAGAGTTTTCTATTAAGTTAGCGCAAGCTAAGTCAGGCATTATCAACAAAACCTTAGACTTAACGGGCGAGGTCATTGTTGCCCCCGAGCGCTTATATCATGTGATTCCACGGGTGGCAGGTGCAGTAAGGCAAGTTTATAAGCATCTAGGCGATAAAGTTAAAAAAGGTGATTTATTAGCTAGCTTATCCAGCCGTGATTTAGCCGATGCAAAAGCCCAATATCTAGCAGCAGATAGCTTATTACAACTGACTAATGCAAATCTAAAACGTGAACAAAACTTGTATAAAAATAAAGTAATTTCAAAGCGTAGTTATTTGGCGGCCAAACAAGTCCAGGCTGAAATGTCGATTAAACGGAAAGCCGCACAGCAACGGTTAATGGCAATAGGGCTAACAGGGGCGGCATTGCATCATGTTGATAAGGACTTAACATTATATGAATTAAAAGCCCCATCTGAAGGTGTCATTATAGAAAAGCATGCGGCGCTAGGTGAAGTGTTAGAAACTGATAGTCGTAGCTTTACCATTGCTGATTTATCAAAAGTTTGGGTCAATTTAACGGTTTATCAAAAAGACCTGCCTTATATAAAGCAAGGACAACAAGTAATGATAGGCACTCGTTTTGGCATAACGGATAAAGAAACTACCACACGTGGTGAGATAAGCTGGCTGAGCCCCGTATTAGATGAAAGCACCCGCAGTGCAACGGCCCGTGTTGTTATCGATAATGCCTCAGGATATTGGCGACCAGGTTTATTTGTCAGTGCTAAAGTGAGCATTGCACAAGCTAAAGGGGCTATTGTGATTCCTTTATCCGCATTGCAAACCATAGCAGGTGAAACAGTCGTTTTTGTTCAACACGAGGAAGGTGAATTTGAGCCTCAAGAGGTGAAAACAGGGCGAAGGGATCATCATAAAATTGAAATATTACAAGGACTGAAAATAGGACAAAGCTATGTCAGTAAAAATGCTTTTGTACTAAAAGCACAATCACAAAAAAGTAGTTTTGGTCATGGGCATAGCCATTAAGGGCAAGGAATTATAATGATTAATCAAATAATTAATTTATCCCTGCGTAGTCGCTTATTAATGCTAGTACTTGCCGTATTGGTGATGGCAGCGGGCTATCGTAGCTATCAAGGTTTACCTGTTGATGCTTTTCCCGATGTGTCGCCAAACTTAGTTCAAGTTTTTACTATTACTGAAGGTTTAGCGCCTGAAGAAATAGAAATGTATGTGACTTATCCTATTGAAGCGGCTATGACAGGATTACCCAGTATTGAAAAAATCCGTTCAGTTTCCAACTTTGGTCTATCGGTGGTTAATATTTACTTTCAAGATGAAGTGGATATTTACTTTGCCAGACAATTGGTGGGTGAGCGCTTACAAGAAGCCAAAGATCAAATTCCCAGTAGCTTTGGTGAACCCAAAATGGGGCCCATATCAACAGGCATGGGCTTAGTGTTATTTTATTATCTAAAAGATGACACAGGACAATACAGCTTAGAAGACTTGCGTACCATGCAAGACTGGATTGTAAAATTCAATTTACAAACGGTTAAAGGGGTAACCGAAGTACTAGGCATTGGTGGTCTTGAAAAGCAGTTTCAAATCATTGTACAACCTGATGCTTTGTTACGTTATAAAGTTTCCTTAAATGAATTGATTGAGCAGGTAAAAGCGAATAACCTCAATGTCGGCGCACAATATCTGGAACGAAATGGTGAGCAATTTATTATCCGCTCCGTGGGCTTAGTCAAAGGTATTGCTGATATTGAAAATATCGTGATTAAAACTGTGGATGGTCGCCCTGTTTACCTTGCTGAATTAGCTGAAATTAAAATTGGCGGCGCGATTAGACGAGGCCTGCAAACTCGGAATGGTGAAGGTGAAGTGGTTGCGGGTATGGCGGTTAAGTTATACGGCACTAATGCCTCAACAGTGATTAATCGGATTGAACAAAAAATACAGGCGATTAATAAAACCTTGCCGAAAGGCGTAAGCATCGTACCGTATTATCAGCAAAAAGATATTGTTGAATCAGCAGTGAGCACGGTCACTCATGCCTTAGTGCAAGGTATTATTCTTGTGGCTTTAGTCTTATTAGTTTTTATGGGAGGGTTTCTTCCCAGCTTAGTGGTGGCTTTATCTATTCCCTTTTCAGTGATGTTTGCTTTTATCGCCATGGGGGTTTTAGGGATGTCAGCCAATTTAATGTCATTAGGTGGGTTAGCTATTGCCATCGGGATGATGGTTGATGGCACTATTGTAATGGTTGAGAATGTTGATCGACATTTACGAGAATCAGATCAGCAGGAAACAAAAGTTCAATTAGTTGGCAGAGCCTGTCGAGAAGTCGGCAAACCGATATTGTTTGCCATTACCATTATTATTATCGTCTTTTTACCCTTATTTACTTTAGAAGGGGTCGAAGGTAAAACCTTTAGACCGTTAGCCTATACCGTTGCTTTGGCCATGTTAGGTTCTTTAATTTACACCTTGTTTTTAGCGCCGGTGTTATCAGATATATTAATGCGGCGTAAAACAGCAGATAAAACAGGGCTGGATGAACGCATTTTAAATGCCTTGATAACCCCTTATAAACCAATAGTCGAATACTTTATTAATCATCGACAAATGGCCGTTGCCATGGCTGGGGGATTATTATTCATTGGCGCGCTAATATTTCCTTTTTTAGGATCTGAATTTACCCCAAAATTACAAGAAGGCACGATTGTCGTTCGCCTCACCATGGCCCCCTCCATCTCAATTAATGAAAGTAAACGCAATACCTTAATTGTTGAGAGACGCTTATTAAAAATCCCCGAAGTAATTGAAGTGACCAGTCGAATCGGGCGGGGTGAAGTGGGTGCACATGCCGACCCGATCAATTCAGCCGAAATGTATATTATTCTTAAAGATAAGGATGATTGGCGACAGGCAGGGGATCAGGCATTTATAGAAAAAGAAATTCGTAAAGTGGTCGCTAATTTACCAGGAATCACCGCTAATTTAACCCAACCGATTGAAATGGCGGTGGATGAATTATTAGAGGGAGTAAGGGCAGAATTAGCCGTTAAATTGTTTGGTGACGACTTACAGCAACTTAAAAGTAAAGCAAATGAAATTGCCGCAGTGATTAAACAGGTTGAAGGCGCTGCTGATGTACAAGTTGATCAAGTCTCAGGTACGCCGCAATTAGTGATAACACCTGATCGTCATGCCATAGCGCGATACGGTTTAAATTTGGCTGATGTGCAAAATGTTATTAGCAGTGCTATTGGTGGTGTTACCGTAGGGCAAATTTTTGAAGGCATTAGACGTTATGATATTTTGGTACGTTATCGTGAGCAAGATAGAAATACAGTTGAAGCGCTAAGAAACTTATTAATTAGTGGCCCAAATGGAATTAAAGTACCTTTAATTCAAGTGGCAAGTATTGACGAAATAGTGGGCCCTAGACAAATCACCCGAGAAAATAATCAACGCTTTATCAGTATACAAGCCAATGTGATTGAGCGCGATATAGTCTCCTTTGTAGAAGAAGCCCAGCAAGCAATTGATAAAGAAGTAGAGCTCCCTACAGGTTACTTTACGAAATGGGGCGGCCAGTTTCGTTTGCAGCAAGAAGCGAACAAACGTTTAGCCATTGTTATCCCTGTTACTTTGCTGATCATTTCATTATTACTCTACAGCAGCTTTGGTTCAGTTAAACATGCCGCCTTAATCTTATTAAATATCCCCTTAGCTCTAGTCGGCGGTGTCATTGCATTATGGATTAGTGGACAAAATTTATCCGTCCCAGCATCTGTTGGTTTTATCGCTTTATTTGGGATAGCATTAGAAAACGGCATGGTATTAATGACCTATTTAAATCAATTAGTAAAAGACGGTATGTCGATTGATGAAGCCTCAATAAAGGGAGCCTGTTTAAGAGTACGGCCAGTGCTCATGACAGCCGTAACCACAGCACTAGGATTGATTCCACTATTACTAGCATCAGGTACAGGGTCAGAAGTACAAAAACCACTAGCAACGGTAGTGGTAGGAGGACTAGTAACATCAACATTACTAACACTATTAGTCATCCCAGCCCTATACAAATGGTTCACAGAAAAGTAGCAGGGGGCCTATTGGCCAAGACCGAGACAAGATCAACAGCAGTCGCGGCCAAATAGGCCCCTCCCACCAGATGAACATAACCATAGTCGATAAAAATATGACAATCAGAAAACCACCACCTCATGCCAAGGACTTAAGAAAAGGTCGCCATTCTGAAAACAAGCAGATTTACCTAATCACCACACCACAGTAACGCACCAAAGACAAAAAATAGTCACCAATTTTTTACTAGGTAGAATAGTCATTCAAGCAATGAAACACTCGCATCAGCAACAAAAAATAAATAGTCTAGCTTTTGTCATAATGCCAGATCATTTCCATTGGCTACTTGCCTTGAGAAACAATACCAGCCTTGCCGAAATCATGAAAACTGTAAAAGGCTCATCTGCCCGTAAAATCCAAAATATACGTAAACAACAAGGTCAAATAACAAATAGCCAACCTTTATGGCAAGATGGCTACCACGATCACGCAGTTAGAAAAGAAGAAGACATACAGAAAATGGCAAGATACATAATAGCCAACCCACTAAGAGCAGGCATAGCAAAATCAGTAGCAGACTATCCGTTATGGGATGCAATCTGGCTATAACAAGAGCAATCGCGGCCAATAACCCTCTCTCTGCGAGCCGAAGCACACCATGGGGTAGCGGGGGCCTATTGGCCGCTACCGAGACAGATAAAGATGATTATACTCATCTTTATCTGTAATTATGATAGTATTGATGAATATATCCATCAAAAATATAAAAAATGAATAGCAATAATTTAGACACAATCAGCCAACAAATACGAATACTGCGTAAACAAAAAGGCTGGAGCCAGCAAAAATTAGCAGAACTATCAGGCTTGGATAGAACCACGATTGGTGCATTAGAGCGCAATAATTATTCTGATATAGGTATTCGCAAGGTTCAACGCATACTTGGGCTGTTAGATAAAACGCTTACTTTAAAAGATCAAGGTTTACCCACATTAGATGAATTGCAAGCATTGAAGGATGAAACAAACTAATGGCTGAAATTGACGTATACATGGCAGGCCAAATGTCGGGGCGATTAGCTAAAGCCGATGGAAAGCATGTTTTAAGTTACCACTATAATGCAACAGAAGCTTTGTCCCTGACTATGCCGATACGAACTGAGAGTTATAGTTATCAGGAATTACATCCAGTGTTTCAAATGAATTTTCCAGAAGGATATTTACGCTTAGCGATAGAACGTGCAACGGCCAAGCAATATGGTAGCAATGATTTAACTATGCTAGCAGTGATAGGAGCGAACCAGATAGGTAGAATTGCTTATACAATAGCAGAGCAGCCATTAATAGCATCAGAAAATACACCCCCTGATTTAAAGGCATTACTAGGAAGTGATGATGCCACTTTGTTTGATCAGTTATTCACTCGCTTTGCTTCAAGCTCTGGGGTTGCAGGTGTACAGCCTAAATTTTTATTAAATATGGCTAATGAGCCATTAACAGAAATTAAAACCAAAGCCAGTTTAATAATACACGCATATATTGTAAAGAGTTGGGGCCAAGAATACCCCGAATTAGCTTGTAATGAATATGCCTGTTTATCGTTGGCTCGATATGCAGGATTACAAGTACCAGAAACCTATCTAAGTGATAATGGCAAATTATTAGTAAGCAAACGCTTTGATCTAAACACTCAGGGTGAACCCTTAGGTTTTGAGGATTTTTGTGTCCTACAAGGAAAAGGGACCAAAGAAAAATACGATGCCAGTTTAGAATCTTGTGCCAATACCATTCGTCAATTTGTTTCACCTCAGAATGAGCAACAGGCACTCTATGATTTCTTTAAATTAACACTGGTCAATATACAGCTGCGTAATGGCGATGCACATTTGAAAAATAATGGCCTTATCTATCCACACCTACAGAATTACAAACTAGGCCAAATGCCAGAAGTTGAACGACAATTAGCCCCAATATTTGATATTGTCAGCACTATCCCTTATTTGCCAAATGACACGATGGCATTAAGCCTGACAGGATCTAAACGCTGGCCAAAATGGAAAGTATTACAACAATTTGCCACACAACACTGCGGCTTGAACAGAAAACAAATTGAACAGGCAGTTAACGAAGTAGAACAAGCAGCAATACAAACAATACCGCTAATAAGTGACCTAGCCCAACAGCACCCAGAGTTTTCTCCTATTGCAGAAACCATGATTAAATTATGTAAAAAGTAGGAAGGGATTATTGGCCGCGACCGAGACAAGGTCAATAGTAGTAGCTTATATCACCAAAGTAAAACAATTAGGAATCTCAATATACTCACTTTCAGACCTTAACCAAACAGTCAACGTGTTGATATGGTTCTGCAAATTAGTTTTATCGCGAATAGCGCATTCCCAAATCAGGGCCACTCACCATCCTTGGTTACGGTTGCATTAATTTTTTTTGCCCAGAACTCTATGTTTGGTTTGGGTGTACTGGTTAATTTATAGTTCATATGCCTATGCCAGTAGCAAGCATGAACAAAAATAACCGATTTATATTTTCTAAAGACAATATCTGGTGTGCCAGGTAATGATTTGTCGTGAATACGGAAGCGGAAACCCTGGCGATCTAACAAAGAACGAATGATGATTTCAGGCTTGGTGTTTTTGCTTTTGATATTAGCCATTATTCTGGAGCGTGTTTGTTTGTCTACAATATCCATTGCAATAGTCAGAGTATTTTATGTGCAGAATATTATTAATCATAAGGTGTTTCATCAATGCAAATATTTAGGCTGTTTGATATGAGGGCAATTCTGAGGAAGGGGTATTAGAAATAAGGATTCGTTTAAAATCTGAAATTCAAAATCATTACAAATTAAGACCATTTGCTGTATTTATAGCTGTAGCTTAAAAATAAGGCTTGTTTAAGCCTGTTTTAAAATAACAACTAACTCTAAAATGACTTGTATGGCATCATATTCAGTATTAGTGCTCAATAGCGGCATAATTTAAAACTACAGAGTTTAGATACTCTTGATTGCAATATAATTTTATAAAAAAATGAATGAGTTTTTAATAAAGCTAGAGAATGCTTTATCACCTTACGCGAAACAATTTACCCCAGAAGGATCAGAAGTAAAAGCAGTAATACATCAATGGGGACATGCTATTGCATATAATCATGAATTTTTTGCTATTTCAAAGGGAGTTGATAAAAGTGTTGTTATAA
>CAZMQH010000111.1:2106-7406 GCA_964568245.1 uncultured Methylomarinum sp. | reverse complement strand
ACAGCTGCACCCAGTTTAAATATAGGTAGATACATGGCTACAATTAATCCACCCACTAAAGTACCTAAGACCACCATAATAAAGGGTTCCATTAAACTACTTAAATTATCCACTAAGTTATCGACTTCTTCTTCATAAAAGTCGGCTACATTATCAAGCATATCATCAATCTTTCCAGATTCTTCTCCAATTGCAACCATTTGAATCATTAAATGAGGGAAGATATCAACTTGCTGCATTGAAAACTGAAGGCGTTGTCCCGTTGCAACATCATCTCGTATTTTTAAAACAGCATCAGAATAAACAATATTTCCGCAGGCCCCTGCAACAGATTCAAGCGCTTCAACTAAGGGAACACCAGCAGCCGACATGGTGGATAAAGTCCTAGCAAAACGAGCGAGTGCCGATTGGTTTAAGATGTCACCAATAACAGGGATTTTAAGTAATGTTCTATCTATAAAGTGCCTGAATGCAGCTGAACGTTTTTTAAAATAGCTGAAGGTTTTCATAAAGGCAATAATAGAACCGATAACAGCCCACCACCATTCTTGAGCCCATTCTGACATGCTTATAACCCATTTTGTAAAGGCGGGTAAGTCGGCTCCAAAACTTTTGAATAAATCTTCAAATACGGGCACTACAAAAATAAGTAGAACAGCTGTCACAATAAAGGCTACGACCAGTACGGCGATAGGGTAGGTGAGTGCCTTTTTTACTTTTTTCTTGATGGATTCTGATTTTTCTTTATAGGTAGCAATTTTATCCAGTAAGGTTTCAAGTACCCCCGCTTGTTCACCCGCATCAACTAAACTACAAAATAAATCATCAAAATAGAGGGATTTTTTACGCAAAGCTTCTGATAATGTATCTCCACCTTCAATATCTGCTTTAACAGAGAGTAACATCTCAGCCATACTAGGGTTTTTATGGCCTTTACCTACAATGTCTAGGGCTTGAACGATGGGAACACCTGCATTAAGCATGGTGGCTAATTGGCGGGCAAAAACGGCTATATCACCAGGAAGAATCGCTTGAGTTTTTTTACTAAATAAAGGTTTGGGTTTTTTCTTTATTTTAATAACACGAACGCCCGATCTACGTAGATCTGCGCGAGCGATAGTTTCACTTTTAGCACTGAGTTGACCGCCTGTTTTATTGCCTGATTTATCTTTTCCTTCCCAAACGAAATCAATTTGTTCTACTTCGGCTGACATAATTATTATTCCTCGGTTATCCTGTTGATTTCTTCAAGACTGGTAATTCCTTGACGTATTTTTTCTAGCCCTGATGCTCTTAAGTCGTTAATACCTTCATTTGATGAAAGTTCTGCCATTTCCATAGCATTACCGCCAGAAAGAATGAGCGCCCGCATTTTTTCACTAATAGGCATCACTTGATAAATACCGACACGGCCTTTATAACCTTCAGTACAATGATCGCAGCCGACAGGACTGAATATTTTTAGAGAGCTAAGCTCTTCTTGTTTAAACCCTGCATCAAGGTAAGTTTTTTCTGGGTAATTAGCTGGTTTTTTACAATGTTGACACAGCCTACGACCTAAGCGTTGGGCCATGATCAAATTGACGGCGGATACAATGTTAAAAGGCTCAATTCCCATCTGCATCAGTCTATTAATGGTTTGGGGGGCATCATTGGTATGTAATGTTGATAAAACCAAGTGACCGGTTTGAGCGGCTTTTACTGAAATACTTGCTGTTTCAAGATCTCGAATTTCACCCACCATAATAATGTCAGGATCTTGCCTTAAAAAGGCTTTCAATGCGGTGGCGAATGTGAGTCCGGCTTTAACATTCATATTGACCTGATTGATACCTTCTACGGTTATTTCGACAGGATCTTCAGCTGTTGAAATGTTTCTTTCAATGGTATTTAAAATATTAAGCCCCGTATAAAGTGAAACGGTCTTACCGCTTCCTGTTGGGCCTGTTACTAACACCATGCCATAGGGACGGTGAATAGCATCTAGAAATAATTTTTGTTGGTCAGGTTCAAAACCAAGTTTTTCAATACCCATCTGGGCACTGGTCGGATCTAAAATCCGCATCACCACTTTTTCACCAAACAAGGTAGGACAAGTACTGACTCGAAAATCAATGGCTCGATTCTTTGATATTTTCATTTTTATACGGCCATCTTGAGGTACGCGCCGTTCAGCAATATCCATTTTCGACATGACTTTTATACGCGATACAATACGGTGGGCTATATTAGGGGGTGGGCTTGCGGCTTCGTATAGTATGCCATCTGCTCTAAAACGGATTCTGAATGCTTTTTCATAAGGTTCAAGGTGAATATCCGACACCCCTTTTTTTATGGCATCGAGTAAAATTTTATTAACAAAGCGAACAATAGGCGCATCATCAACATCTGAAGTATCATCAGCTGCTGGGGCTTCATCACCTCCGGATATTTCTATATTATCTAAATCTTCATCTAGAAGATCTGTCATTGAGGTATCAGCTGCTTCAAGAGCGGTTTCTATAATGCTGGCTAATTTATCTTCTTCGACAAGAATCGTTTCAGTATTCAGTCGAGTATGAAATTTTATTTCATCAAGCGCCTGAAAGTTGGTTGGGTCTGAAAGTGCAATGAATAGTCGACTGCCTCGTTTAAATAAGGGCAGAGCGTGATGCCGGCGAATAAGTTTTTCGCTGACCAAGGTTATGGGGAAAGATTTTGGATCAATTGCATCAAGATCAAAAAAAGGGACACCAAATTCAGCAGAGGCAATAGAGGTTATTGTGTTACTTTCTACAATTTTATTTGAGACTAGATAACTGATAACGGGGGTTTTCTTTTTCAGAGCTTCTGCAGCATGTGTTGCTGCATCTGATTCAGTTAAGATGCCTTTAGCAATAAGGCATTTTATCAGGCCACCAAATTGTAAGTTAGAATGTGCTGTTGCCATGAGTTTAGTCAGTTTTATTCTTCAGTACTGGAAATATAGATGAAATATGGCATTTGTCTATATAAATTGTGTAATTGTATGTTTGCAAAAAGAGGAGGGGGGTCATAATTCTCTCTTAGAAATTGGGTTAGGCGGTTGCTGATAATAAATACCCTAAGATTATGCTTTGTCTCTACTGTAGGTGCAAAGTAAACTGTATAACGAGAGATTATTTAAAAAATAAAGATGATGTATTTATTGTTGAATCACTGACTTGGAGGTTTATATTTAGTTTAGTAGCTGTGCTATTAATTTTCTAATGGAGGCGGGTTTAAATGGTTTGTCTAGAATGGCTGAAACACCAGCCTTTTTTACAGCCGCTAGGCGGTTTTCATTTTGCTCACTGGTTAGCATCAGGATTGGAACTGTTTTTTGACTACTTTCAGCTCGAATAGAGAGAGTTAGCTCCAACCCATCCATTTCAGGCATATTAAAATCGGTCACAATTAAATCAAATAAATGTTCATTAATAAGATCAAAAGCCTGTTGACCATTTTCAGCCTGAGTAATTTGATCGATACCTATATCGTTAAGAATCTTGCTGATATATTTTAGGGATGTTGGACTGTCATCGACAACTAAAACCATAATGTCCTCAATATCTAAATGCTCAAGTTCAACCTGTTGTGGGTTTAAATAGTCTAAAGTGGCAGAAAGTGCGACATCTAAGTCACTGCTGGTAAATGGTTTTGGTAAGATGGCAATAGCACCCGCTTGTCGAATAGGTTCTAAATATTTAAGCTTGGTTTCACTGGAAATTAATAAAAAAGCCATATTATATGACTCTGAATTATTTCTAATTTCATGCACTAAATCAGCTCCTGTCATATCAGGCAGATACATAGAGCTCATGATTAAGTCGGGAGAACTCTGTTTTAATAAAGACAGCGTTTCTTTACCAGATTCAATAAAGGTGATGTCTGAAATACCTAATTCAAATAGGAACTGTTTAATAATCTGTTGTTGGGTATGAGATGGCTCTACCAGAAAAACCTGTAAATCTATAAACTCTTTTTCAATCATGTCTTCTTTATTTTATAGAGTGCTAAACCAATAATAGCTTGTTGAGAAAAATGTTTTGCAATGTTAAAGTCTTCATCCGTTAACGGTTTGTGATGAATGGCGCGATCCGTATAAATTAAGCCTATCGTATTATTAGCAGAACGAATAGGGAATAGGAAACTTTCGGTTTTACCGGTTCTGTTGATAACACTGGGAGTATATAAATCACCGTCTACATTCGGTTTTCCCCATAAACCTGAGTCTGATGTGATTGCTTTATAAAATAAGTTAGCAGGAAGGCTGGAAACATCAAGTTTTATTTTTTTTGGTCGTTCAGAGGTTTGGCCCAGCCAAGCGCAAGTTTTTCAGTTAACAACTTTTTATCGACACTTAGGATACAAAAGAGCGTTCTATCCATGCCAATTCCACGGTGGATTCCTTCAACAACCATTTCAAGAAGCAGGTTTAGATTGATATCGCCACTAAGGTGCTGGGTTATATCTTGCAGAATATGAAGCTGTATCTGGGTTTTATCTATATTCTCGTTGCTAGGAGGGGACGTTTCAACTATGGGCTGATCTGCTTGAATAAACTGTGAGGCATCATGCGCACCAAAGTTACAGGCTATTTTAATGGCTGAGGACGCATTGCTTTTTAAACGAGCCTCAATAGTTGCAGATTCTTCACCTGTTAATTGCTCTAATTTAATAAGACAGGTTTCCATTGCTTTAGAATCCCAGCCTTCATCCACTGTATGGGCAATATCATTGGCTATGTTGACTATTTGGGGGCGGGTATGGGGTGAGTCGGGTGTCATGATTGCTTCTTCAATTAAACCTCCAAGGTTCCATGACTTACTCAGACTTTGCCCTAATTCCTTAAGGGTAAAGCCAAGTACCTTTTTTTGAGCCTGTTCAGGGGTATATTGACTCGAATGAAGTAACTCGGCTACGTATCTGCATTTTTGACCACCAAAACACCAGAAGGTAATCGCTCCAATATTATTAAGTAGTGCTGCAATAAAGACTTCTTCGGGGGACGGGTCGTTACATTGTATGGCTATTTCTTTTGCTTGTACTGCCGCATGAATGGCGTGGCCAATTTCTTTGTTTGCTCGGTGTTTATTTTCTGGAGAAATAATAGACTCAAAAAATGAGCAGGCAATGGTTAATTCCCTAACGACTTTAGAGCCTAAAATAACAATGGCTCTGGAAATAGTACTCATTTTTTGGTTCGAAGGATTGTAATGAACACTATTGCTAACCTTAAGCAGTTTTGCAGTAAGGTTAGGGTCTTGTAAGATGATGGAGGCTAATTCCATAGCCCCCTT
>CAZMQH010000111.1:0-2006 GCA_964568245.1 uncultured Methylomarinum sp. | reverse complement strand
ATAAGAATTTTCATTTCACCCATAAGTGAGATGGCTGATTCAGGTGCATCATCAGCTGAAAGTATGGTGATTGATTCAACGCGCCCTAGTTTTAATAGATAGTCTTTACTGTTTTCTAAAAAGGCTAAGTCATTTTCTGTGCAGTTTTGCAATAACACAGGCAATGGTTTTCCTGGAGCAATATTCATTTCTCCACGAATTCTGCGCACGCCTAAAATAAAGTCCATAATCCATTGGGTTGCATTAATCGAATCAAGATTAATTAGACTCTCATCTGCTACAGGATATGGTTGTAGCACAATGGTTTCAGCTGTAATGCCCGCTAATGGAGCAACTCGTTGCCATATTTCTTCAGTGATAAAAGGCATGATCGGGTGACTTAAACGTAAAATGTTTTCTAAAACATTCACTAATGTTTGTCGTGTGCCACGTTGTAATGCTTCGTTATCAGACTGTAAGGACACTTTGGCCAGTTCTAAGTACCAATCACAGTATTCGTTCCAAGTGAATTCATACAGTGCTTGAGAAGCCAAATCGAAGCGGTAGCTTTCAATGGCTTCACTGGTGGTGCTGATGACTTGATTTAAGCGTGAGGTAATCCATAAATCAGCTTGTGAATATTCACAAGGTGCATCAGATAAACCATTATCTTGATCTTCTGTATTCATCAATACATAACGTGCCGCATTCCATATTTTATTACAGAAATTACGATAGCCTTCAGCGCGCGCTAAATCAAAACGAATATCACGGCCGGTGGTGGCTAATGAGGCAAAAGTAAAGCGTAAAGCATCGGTACCAAAGGAAGGAATGCCATCAGGAAATTGCTTGCGAGTGGCTTTCTCTATTTTCTTTTGTAAATGCGGTTGCATCATGCCGCCCTTGCGCTTTTCAACTAAAGACTCTAAATCAATACCATCAATTAAATCAATAGGGTCAAGTACGTTGCCTTTTGATTTAGACATTTTTTGCCCTTCAGCATCACGTACTAAGCCGTGTACATAAACCTCTTTAAACGGCACTTCACCTTGAAATTTAAGTCCCATCATAATCATTCTGGCTACCCAGAAAAAAATAATGTCAAACCCTGTGACCAATACGCTGGTTGGGTAATGCTGTACTAATTCAGGTGTTTTTTCTGGCCAGCCTAAAGTTGAAAAAGGCCATAAAGCAGAGGAGAACCAAGTATCTAATACATCTTCATCTTGTCTTAGAGGATAATCCGCGGCTAGATTATGTTTCTCACGAATTTCTTGTTCAGTACGGCCTACATAAATGTTGTCTTCATCATCGTACCAAGCAGGTATTCTATGTCCCCACCAAATTTGTCTGGAGATACACCAATCCTGGATATTATTCATCCAATCAAAATAGGTGTTTTTCCAGTTGTCAGGGACAAATTTAATGTCGCCATTTTCAACGGCTTCAATCGCTGGTTTAGCCAGCGGCCCAACTTTTACATACCATTGCTTGGTTAATAGCGGCTCAATAATACTGTTTGAGCGGTCGCCACGAGGAACCACTAATTTATGGTCGTCTACTTTTTCAAGTAAGCCTTGCGCGTCTAAATCTGCAACAATTTGTTTACGCGCTTCAACTCGGTCTAAACCAATATACTTCTCAGGGATTAATTGGCCTTCATCTTCTTCGTTGGCGCGAATGGCGGCATCTTCAGTAAAAATATTAATCAAACCGCGATGAGGTGAATCCATAATGGCGGCATGATCTTTATGACGTGTCCAAACATCATAATCATTAAAATCATGTGCAGGAGTTACTTTAACGCAACCTGTACCAAATTCTGGGTCTACATGTTCATCGGCAATAATGGGGATGCGACGACCCGTAAGAGGGAGTTCTAAAAATTCACCTAATAAGTGTTGGTAACGATCATCATCAGGGTGAATAGCAACGGCAACATCACCTAGCAAAGTTTCAGGGCGTGTAGTGGCAACGACCATATGCCCAGAACCATTAGATAATGGATAGCGCATATGCCACATAAA
>CAZMQH010000110.1:4857-7426 GCA_964568245.1 uncultured Methylomarinum sp. | reverse complement strand
AACTTACTTTGCTTTTATCGCTCTATTCCGTCTAGCATCCATGGGGTTCTGTAATAAGGGTCGATAAATTTCTATTCTATCCCCCCCCTCAACTTGTTTATCTAACTTGCAAAGCTTTCCAAACATCCCAACCTTCATTAGTGATAAATCAATTTCAGGGAATTCACTTAAAACCCCTGACCGTTCAATCACTTGCTGAACTAAATCTCCCGCCATTACTGTAACTTCAATAACAACCTGTTTAGCGGGCTTAGCAAAAGCGACTTCAACTTTATCCATAAACTTGCTTGGCTCTATCTGTAAATGACTTAACCATAGTGTTACAGATTTGATTAAAAACTGCACCGAAGGCAAGGCTTGCAAACTTACTATTCATTTCAAATTCTAAATCAAGTGAAATTTTACTGGCATCTTCACGCAGAGGCATAAAGTCCCACATCCCATCAAGAGAGGAAAAAGGACCATCTAGTAAAGTCATAGATAATTTACCATGTTCGTCGCTAGTATTTCGAGTGGCAAAGGTCTTATTAAAGCCTGCTTTAGCTATATTTAACTCAGCTTCAACAATATTACCTGCTCTTAATAAAATTTTACTCCCACTGCACCAGGGTAAAAAATCTGGATAAGATTCTATATCGTCCACAATATCAAACATTTGATTTGCTGAATATTTAACCAAAGCGCTTTTTTGTACAATGGACATCTTTAGAAAACTCCAAGCACATGTAAAAAGACCAAGAAAACAGCGGCTGGAGCCACATAACTCGCTAAATACTTCCAAAGCATATATTGCTGTTCAGAAACATCTAACTCTTCCCTCACATGCTTATCATGCATAACCCAAGTAGCAAATACTGCAATACAAAACCCACCGATAGGAAGCATTAGATTGGCAGTTAAATAATCAAGGAAATTAAAGATGGTTTTATCAAAGATGGTAAAATCTGACCATACATTGAATGATAAAGCAACACTAACACCTATGGCCCAAGTACAAACCCCACTCACCACACTAGCTTTAACGCGAGTATAACCTCTTTTTTCTACCAACCAAGCAACAACGGGTTCAATTAATGAAATGGATGAAGTTAAAGCAGCAAATACCAATAATACAAAAAACAATATGCCAAATAACCAGCCACCCGTCATATTACCAAAAGCTATCGGTAATGTTTGAAAAATTAATCCAGGTCCCGAACCAGGCTCTAGTCCATTAGCAAAAACTAAAGGAAAAATAGCAATCCCAGCTAATAAAGCCACGATGGTATCGGCCCCAGCAATATAAATACTGGTTTTAACAATAGACACGTTCTTAGGTAAATAAGAGCCATAAACCATAATAGCGCCCATCCCTAAACCTAAAGTAAAAAAGGCATGGCCCATGGCTGTTAATACAGCATCTCCATCAATTTCACTAAAATCAGGACTAAAAAGAAAAGCTAGGCCTTGAAAATAAGCTTCGCCTGTAGTCATCGCATACCCGACTAATAACAACAACAAACCAAGTAAAGTTGGCATTAATAGTCGCACCGCTTTCTCTAGCCCACCTTTTACTCCTCGCATCACCACACTCATGGTGGTAACCATAAACAGTGTATGCCAAAAAACTAACTGCACGGGACTGGCAATCAAGTCATCAAAAGTCGCTTTAACCTCTACTGCATCAGCAGAGAACCCACCAAAGATAGCTTTAAACACATAAGCATTTGCCCAGCCTGCAATAACGCTGTAATAAGACAAAATAAGGATACCAGCAATAACGCCCATCCAGCCTAGAAAATGCCAGTTTTTATTGGCATTGGCTTCTGTCGATAAAGTGGCAAAAGTATTGATAGGACTTTGCCTTCCCCGTCGTCCTATCATGGTCTCAGCAATCATAATGGGAATACCAATAGCGAGCACACAGGCTAAATACACTAAAACAAAAGCCCCCCCTCCATTTTCACCTGTAATATAGGGGAATTTCCAGATATTACCTAAACCAACGGCTGAACCCGTAGCCGCTAAAATATATGCGAATCGTGATGACCATTCTCCGTGTATCGATTTTTTATTTACCATGTTTTGTGCCAAGCATCCTAAAAAACTAAATAGTTACGTTTATTATCTACTAATCAAGTAAAATACCAAAATATTTCGTTTAAATACATTCAATTTCTATGGCTGGTAAAAAATCTAAAAAGATCAAACGTCAGGACAATACCATTGCTCTTAACAAGCAGGCTTCTCATGAATTTTTTATTGAAACTACTTTTGAAGCGGGTTTGGTGCTTGAAGGCTGGGAAGTAAAAAGCCTTCGCGAGGGCAGGATACAACTAAAGGAAAGTCATATTATTATTCACAAAGGTGAAGCCTGGCTATTGGGTGCACATGTATCCCCTCTTTTATCTGCCTCTACTCACATTGTGCCTGATAGAGTCCGACGCAAAAAATTACTGCTGCATCAATATGAATTAGATAAATTGATTGGCGGTGTTGAGCGTAAAGGTTATACCATCATCCCTCTTTCTATGTATTGGATAAATGGACGTGCCAAGCTTAAAATTGGTTTGGCTAAAGGTAAAAAATT